>JBFWYS010000467.1:0-3562 GCA_050186175.1 Pseudobdellovibrionaceae bacterium | reverse complement strand
AGAATGTTTCTTGACCTTTCATTACGCGATCATGTTTTGAATTGGCTGAAGTTAGGGACAACATGAATTCTGCAATCGCATTTGAAACCAAATCTTCAGTAACAGGTTTGTTTTGAAGAAGAGTCTTGTACTGATCGCTATTTGAAATATATGAGAGAACCTGGGTAAAGTTTCCATTCATTTCATCAGGATTTAAAATAACTGAGCGAGCCTGCTCAGAAAGAGTTTGTGCGCGTCCATCATGGAAGAATGTTGAGTTAAAAGCCATATTGAGAATGGATTGAGAGTTTCTCTGAAGTGCTTGCCCATTGATACCAAGCGAAGTCGAGCGACCATCTGTCCAGGCCTTTTCAGGCTGGTGACAAGTCGCACACGCAACCTGGCCGTTGCCAGAAAGGTTTTTATCAAAGAACAGATGTCTTCCGACTTCAACAAGCGAAGTATCAAGAGTTCTTCCTTTTACAAAAAATTGGTCGCGAGCAGCGAGACCGAGTGGAAGGGCAAGTCCGGATGCGAGACGATCCGAATTTACGATCTGTCTTTGGATGTCTGCAACAGGACGCTCAAAAGAAGAGAGTGCTAATTGATCTAGGGCATAGAGAGCATCTCCACCCGTTGCTATTGTCGGGCCTACATATAAATTCGAAGTGGTTTTTGCCATAGAACCGACGGCTAAATCTTTTTCGACATTTAAAACGCCGTCGATGTAATAACGCATTTTTCCAGTTTTTGCGTTGTAAGTAAAAGTTAGGTGAGCCCATTGATTCAATGGAAGCTGCGGGCCGATAAATCCAGAACGCTTTTCACCCTTCGAATCATAGACTGTAAAATGAACTTGGCGGTTGGCCTCAAGGATCAAATGAAAGGTACCAGCCTTTTGGGCGATCATATTGTAAGCACCAGGTTCTCGGAGGATTTTTAACGCGAAAGAAAGAGTCATACTCTCTTGGCTCAAAAGTTGATGACCCGTCGGTGATTGATGAGCCACTGCGATTGAATCTTGAGGTTTGAAATACATCGCTTTACCACTGTAGCGAATTTCTTGGTTTTTATCGCAGTCGATAGTGCAATTGAAAAAGTCGTCTGAAAAGAGTGGATTTCCGACTCGAGTTCCAACGTGAAAATTTCCTGACGTGTCTTGAGTTTTTGTTAGATCGTAATCAAACGTGTTTCCTGGGCCCACTTTAAGAGCCTCATTCATTGGCAAATACACATCGTAGTTGCCATCTGTGGATTCTTCGACGCTATATTCAAAGTAGGCAGATGCATTAGATGCAAAAATTGGATAAGTCTGTCTCTTCCTCGTAATTGGTAGATCCGGCGAAAGATCGTTAGGAGTCCACTTTCCAGCAGTTCTTCCGAAAGAAGAAATAAAGAGACGGTACCGACGATAACGATCGGAGTTGATTCCTCCATCCATATGGGTCCACAGACCTTTTGTAGATGCGCCTACAATAGATTGACCCGCGCGTGTTCCGTCAAAACTACCGTCAGCTTTGTGAACGGCCACCGCTGTAAAGAGAAGATCGTCACCATCTAAGTCAAGCCAAGGGTAGGCACCGTAACTGTTTTGGCTAACATTAGTTCCGTCAGCAAATCGCATCGGGAACTGGGCAATTCGATAAAGTTCTCCGAAGGTTAACGAAGTGCCTCCAGGAATTGAGACGATGTCATTGCGTTTACTATAGAGAGAAGTTATTGGCAGTGGATTTGTCCAAGATGGATTTGTAAGAGTGCCTTCGTTAAATGTGAAAACTAAAACTCCGGCTGTCGTTTGAAAAATCATGAGACGACCGTCCGCAGTCAGCGTGGGCTCAAAACCTACAATCGTTTGCGAAATTTTTGAAAACATCATCGCCATGTCGCTGAGTCGTCGGATAGATTCGACTTCGGCAGATTGAGTTCGCGGATTTCGCACGACGATCTGCACTTTAAAGTGTCCAAATTGATAGGGAACTTTTGCATTCGGATCGCAATCAGCTCCTGCGGGTTCGCAAATTCCATAGTCTTGAAGAAAAACAATTCCGCGGTAAGTTTCGTAACTTCCACCTGCCTGCTTCGCGCCGGTTGCATTTGATCGATATGGATTCTCAGCAAAATCTTGGTCTTTAACCAAGGCCAAGGCATTTAATGAGCGAACTGGAATTGGATCTACATTCGCAGGACTTCCCAACCTTTTATAGAGATGCTCAGCTGCACTCCATAAATAAGGAGCGCTAAAAGCAGCTGATCCTGAGAATTGATCATCAGCTGCAGAAAAGCTCTGAGGGCGGATCGCATGGGCGACATGAAAAATGTAGCCAGGATATAGGCTGTGTCCTTGGGCCTTGATCAGCACTCTTCCATCCCAAGTGAGCGCGTGCCCGTTCCCACCGATCTCATTGAGAACGAAGCTTTCATTTCGAAAATTTGTTTTCGAGAGGGAGTCGGGTATCTGACTCGATTCTTTTGGAGCCGCCTTCGCCCCTTTGAAGGCGCGGTCGCAACCTGCAAAAATTAAGAATGAACTGACAAGTAAAACCAGGATTTTTGTCGAGGATGTATTTTTTTGTGACATATCTAGATGTTTCCTTTGATAAAGCATTCGCGCCCGCGAGATGTGTTTGCAAAACTTTGGCCGAGTGGTGACCGCATTGGTTTGAGTTCAACGAAGGATTTTTTTTTGAAACTGCTAAGGGAAAACCGCAAGAATGGAAAAATATGAGCTTAGTCGAATGATATCCCTTAGCTTTTTTGCATCTGATGAAAAAGCTAACATGTGAATCGAGCGCACACTATATTCAAACTTTGGAAGTAGGCGAGTTCAGTCCGGCTGAATGGAAAGTGCTAGGTGCAGGTCGAGATTTAATGACTCATTTTAGATCGCTCGAAAAATCATCAACTTACTTTTGCATGAATCAAATTCAGATTTAATAGCCTCAAATTGAGAAAATTGGTCTTTGAAAACAGATTCCCCGACCTTTTTTGGACGGTCTCAATTTGAATCTTAATAATGCTCAATAAATTCCGATGAGTTAAATATGGAACGTTCACTATTTGCCAGATTACTATTAGTTATCGCAGTGTTAACTGGTCCCGTTTCTGTTGTCGCAAGCGCAACACCCGAAGGTTTAACCTTTCAGGGGCGAATCATAAAACCGAATGGGCGACCGCTTGAAGCGACAAGTGTCATGCTGAATGTTCGCGTTTTAAGTCCAACATCGGACTGTATTCTTTTAGAAGAAAATCATACGGTAGCGATGTCCGAGACGGGTGGAGTGTTTTCTCTTGTCATTGGCACAGGCGCACGAACAGGTTCTGATAAAGGTTTTAATCTCAATCAAATTTTTAAAAATTCAGGTTCATTAACAGGTCTGACTTGCGCCGCGAGTGGGGTGACTCAATACGATGCTCTATCTGGACACTCACGACGTGTGCGTGTCGCATTTAGTGATGGAGTTGAAACAGTAACGCTCACTTCTGATTTTATCGTTCGCTCGGTTCCTTACGCGATGATCGCAGATTCTGTTCAGGGAAAATCGGCGGCGGATTTCGTGCAAGTGAATACGACCGGAACAAAAGT
>JBFWYS010000466.1:0-3569 GCA_050186175.1 Pseudobdellovibrionaceae bacterium | reverse complement strand
TTATCCTCGCACTGGGGAACCAAGCAAACCCGCACCTCCCGATTGGGATTTGATTCCCGGCGCTCGCGGCTGCACACCGCAGTCTTGTGGTTTTCGGGATCTTTATCGAGAGTTTCAAAGCTTGGGTTTCCAAGTGTTTGGTTTGAGTTCTCAAGACACTGACTATCAAAAAGAATTCGTGAATCGTAATCATATTCCTTTTGAAATTTTGAGCGATGCTGAGTTTGCGCTCACTGATTCTCTGCGATTGCCAACTTTTGTGTACAACGGAATGAGATTGATCAAAAGAATGGCGTGGGTGATTGAGGACGGAAAGATCACAAAGGTTTTTTATCCGGTTTTTCCTCCCACGGAAAATGCAGCCACGGTTTTGGCGTGGCTACGGTCCCAGTAGATGAAGCGGATTCTTGTCACGGGAAATGCTGGTGTGGCAAAACTACCTTCGCGAAGATATTAGAAAATGAATTACAAATTCCCGCGCATGGTTTGGATCTTATTGTTTGGAAACCGGGCTGGAAAGTAACGCCGGTCGGTCTGGCTCGTGGGGCAAAAATTTTAACATATATGAAGCTGAAACAGATGGGCTTGGAATCAAAAGTCTTGAAAAAATAGATTGGACGAGAAGCTTGACGAAGCATAGTACAGAAACGAAACGCCAACTTCTCTCGCTGGGCCTATCAGTCATTGAGCTACCGGCACCCCCTCCTCTTCTTTCAGCGGAAATAACGAAATATAAGAACTCACAAGGTAAAATCATCCGCAGCTCACTTTTGGTGGAACTCAATTTTACGTCTTACACAAACTCTCTTCTCTTTTCCAAAACTCTTTTCGTTCCGACTTATAATCAAATGGTCTCCCCTGACTTACAAAAGCAAGCATTAGATACATTGAAGACACTATTTCCAAGAGTTGTGGAAGTGCCGATGGATAACTCCAGCTTTGGAGGCGGCACCGTTCACTGTTTAACACGAGAGTTCTAATCCAACTCCGGTGAGAACGTTGCTTTGTGTTACTGACAGCTTCCGATTTGCCAATCAATAGAAATCCGATCGTAGTTGATTATGTCCTCTGCAGAGAAGCCTTAAATTTTCGACTGTAGATTCTCCACCGAAAGCAAAAGGCTTAATATGGTCGTAATCGAGAAATCTTTTCGATCCGCAGACTTATCCTGTTTTGTGATCCTTGAAAGTGCATTGTCTTTGATCTCTCTTCCACACCAGTCGCTTTACAGTTGCGGGAATATAACGAGACTGTTTTGAATAATTTGTTTTCTGAGGAGGCACTTCCGGCGCCGACGTTGCCTTGCGTTTCCATCCGTTGTGAGAGCTGCTCTCAGGATAATCAAAGCACGTATCGGCATTTTGGAACGGACGCCACTTTTGTGCCTCGGCATCAAAACAGTCTACTGACTGTCCAAATCACATTCTTGCTTTTGCATGAACATTTGAAGTGAAACAGACAAGTGAGAGTAAAAGAACGATCGGCAAGTGCATAAAGACTCCTTATGTAAAATCTAAGTAGACTCGGTGCAAATCCAAAGCCAGAAATTTGGCGCTAGGGTGACTTGACTTCCATCCGACACAGCCTACAATTTTCTCATCAGGAGAAAATCATGTTTCAAATTTTTTGCATTACAATTCTAACTTTTATTTCCCTATCCGCTCAAGCCATGCCATCAGTCGGCGATTTTGCTCAGTATGATTACGTTGCCGACTATAATGGAGACGTTATTAAGGGCACAATTGAAACGGAAATTTTAGAGAAGGACGAGGCTGCCGGTCGTTTTAAGATTCTAGAGACGCTGATTGTTTCTGGCGAAGAACCCGATGTAGTTGAATACTGGAAAGACGAAGAGAACCTGATCACTGACGAATATATCGATGCCATCCTCGGAGACTGTACTGGCTATGAGGGCACTGAGCAAACCATCACTGTTCCTGCTGGAACTTTCAATACGTGTCTTATTGAGTTCAGAACTGAAACTACATACGCATCAAGCGATGTTGCGAAGGTACCTTTTGGATTCGTCACGCAAGAATATACGTATCCTGATGCTCGCCATACCTGGAAACTCAAAAAATTTCGCTTCGCAGGGGAATAGACACTTCCGGCTCCGACGTTGCTTTGCGTCTCAGATCCTAGATCGTCCACTCTTTTCGAAAACCGGAGTTCGGTTGATACAACTGAAACTGCAAAGGGTTCGTGCTGCTGACAATAAGGAGAATTGAATCTCCCTTTTGAAAAGTCCTTGAAGTTGTATTTTTCACTCGAATTAAATCACCGTGCAGGCTCACAACTAACTGTTGAAAAGCCATTGCTTCTTCGACGTGTGCTTCAACTAGATCGCCGGGGCGAAAGTGCGGGACTGTAAACTTCATTTACTATCCCAGGTTTTTCGCCAAATCTATTTTTCGGAATTGAACCGGTCTGACCTCTGGTTGTGGCTTCGTAGTGGTTGTTCTCATTGCAGCGGCTGCGGTTTTTGAAGTCATAGTTTTAGGAGCTGCCGTTGCCGAATTCGGAGGAATTGGAAACTGAGTCGACTTCGAAGGAGCAGTTTGATTTGTTGCTGGCACAGCTGAAGGCGTTGGAGTCTCTTGAGCAGAAGTTGGCGCAGATGTAGAGACAGGACTCACAGTTTGCGGAGCCGCCGTTACAGTAACCGGAGTTTCCACAGCTTTAGACACTACATGATCACTCTCTGCGAATTCACGAACTGGAGCTTTCTGCACAACACCCGCTGTTTTCTCTTCTTCGAAAAAGAAATTATGTAAAGCCGAAGGGGACGTACTCTCTTCCTTTTCTGCATTGATCTTAGCTTGTCTAAACTCTTCACCTAACTTTTTTAGAGCGGCTTCATCAGGCTTTGGTACTTCAAAGAAAGTAGACATATCCCTCTCCGCAAATAGATCTTCTTCGCCCTCATTATCAAATGAAACCCCTTGAGCTTCGCTCACCTGAGTCGCCACGAAATGATCTGGCTCAGAAGATACCAGCGAAGACTCTATTTCGCTCTTCACCCATGATGGCAATTGCTCTTCACTGAACATCAATTGATCACGATTCACTTTACAAATAAACTCAAGCTCCCCTCGCGACAAATCGACTTGTCTTGCAATCTCTTCGATCGCCATTCCTTGATGCGCAAGTTTTGCAGCTTTCACATATTTAATCGTGTTTTGTCTCTCTATAATTTCTTGATGCGGAATTTTGTCTTGGAAAATCTTTGCGACTTCCATCGATTTTTCAATCGCCATTTGAATCGCTTGGACCTGCTGGTCCGCTTGCTGAATTTTTGTAGTAACGTCTTTGATTTTGCTTTCAAGCATCGCTGTTAATTGCTTAAACTGAGTTTCAGTGCGATCAGAAAGATCCTCTAGGATCGCAATTTTGCTTTGCAGGAGTTGTAAACCTTTCGACAAACGTGGATCTTCTTTGGCCGGTCTATGTAGTTTGACCCAAAGAGCTACGACCGCAGCGACGAGACCCAAGTTAACTAAAATCATAAAGAGAGATCCTACACCACGAAAACTCCTTGGTATTTCAAAACGGTCGTTCGAAACCGTTTG
>JBFWYS010000465.1:0-3584 GCA_050186175.1 Pseudobdellovibrionaceae bacterium | reverse complement strand
ACCCGCAAAGTTCAAAAACTGGCTGCCGTTCGACATGTAACCTAACTCATCTCAAATAAGTTTGATAGATGGTGAGAGCGTCAACTTATCGAAACTGTCGAATAACTTTTCACAGCAAAAATTTTCGAAAAAAAAAGATCGGCGAGAGACTCAACCTGGGACTCTCGTCTAGTTTTTTTAACCACTTTCTCCCGTTTTAAGCTCAAATAGATAGAGAGCTTTTTCAACAAGGGGAGATATATGAAAACAATCAAGACAACGATGCTGACTCTGATTCTGGCTGCCTCATTTTCAGCAAATGCGGAAGAATCAAAAATGAAATTTGACCACAAAGAAAAAACAACAGTCGAAGAAAGAAAGCCGAACTCAGACGAGTTGGCCAATCATACTGACGAAAATAAATACGAAAATAAAATGGCAGAAAAAAGACAGCGCCAGCTCGATCGTTGGACGGACCGTCTTTCTGCAGAATAAGTTACTGCTTTTTTTCTGATTCGAACTTTTGGATGAGTTCACGAAGACCCTTTTCAGGGTCTTTTGCTTTTTCTAAGGTCTTGGCGGCCTCGATGAATTTTATAAAATCGCTTCCCGAGAGTTCATAAAGTTTTTTGAAAGCGGACAGGTCTTGCATGTAAGTGCGGTAGAGCATCAGTCGAGCATTGTTCAAGTTGGTCTTTGGAAAGTTCGCATAGGCATCCGATTGAAGCTGCGGCTTTAGTTTTTTTTCGAAGTTGCCTTTGATCAGTTCGAATTGAGCGGCTCTCTGTTCTTCGGTGGCTTTTGGATTGGCTTCGTACCATTTTTTAAGTTCAGAAGTTTCGCCAGAGATGAATTTTGAAAAAAGTTGATTGTCTTCATTTTCGAGGCGGATCTTTTTCAAAGTGGGAGAGTCAGCCCCTTCCTTTTGAAGATAAAACAGATCAGCCCCTTGATCTCCTGCAAACGTCGCAAGTTGCTCATTAAAGTCGGCCTCATGCTTAATATAAAGGGTCGCATGAGTGAGCTCGTGAATAATCGTGTTTACAAGATCGTAGTCTGAGTATCTTAGCATCGAAGAAAGAATCGGATCTTTAAACCAGCCAAGAGTGGAATAGGCGGAGACTCCGCGCATGTAAGTATCTAGGTTTTGTTTTTTTAAATACTCTTCTTCTTCTTTGGCGTCCGCCTCTTTGAAATAACCTTTGTAAGGCATGGCCCCCACAAAAGGATAGTGCCATAAGTGATGTTCAAGTTTATGTTTGGGAGCCGCACTCACGACATACGAAACGTAGGGCCGATCCAATTTGACAAACGTCCCGTAGTTTTTCCCGCCGGAGAGTTGCAGAGTCGTTTTTGCAAACTCTTTGGCCGCTTCGGCAAGAAGCAATTTTCTTCTCTGCTCATCTGTGAGTGCGGGGTCTTTAAGTGCTTTTTCTATAGGCACCCGGCTTGCGAGCAGATCCATTTGATTGTAAGCGCTTTTTAGATAATATGAAATTTGGCAGCCAGTATTCGAAACTAGAATTGCGATAAGTAAAATAATTTTACTGTGTCTTAGAAGAGCCAAGAGAAACCCAAGCGACCTGCTGCATCTGTTGTTGATACTCCATCATCGACGGGTGTCTGCCAGCCATCGTAACTTGCTTTTAGGCTGAAATTCTCGGAAACCATAATTCGAACTCCAATTCCGTAACTTGGAGCATAGGCTGCCTTGGGTTTAATTTCCCAAGACTGATAACCTTTATCTTGCACGACTTGCTTTTTGGAGATGTAAGCAATTCCACCTTTGATGTAGGGCTGAAAAGTATCTTTCTTGTCGGCAAAGCCAAAAATCAAATCGGAACCATAAATCGTTGAGTATTGCGTGATCTCCCGTACGGGGTAGTTGCCCGGTGGCCGCTCTTTTCTGACAGCGAGTCCGTCTGTGTAACTCAATTCCAAAGCGATTCGCTCCCAGATGTAAAATGAAAGAGATCCCGTGAGTGACTGAGAATCTAAAACATCATCTTTAGAGAAACTTGTTTTTTTGTAGGTATAAGAAACCCCCACTTCGGTATAAAGCGCGTGGGCAAAAGGTGATAAAAAAATTGCCGTGATAAAAAATGTAAAAGCTAAAAACGAACGCATTCTTAGATTCTATCAGAGACAACCGTGAGCCTGAACGAAATACCCCTAGCTGGGCTCCGTTTGGACCGAGGTCGCAGGCGGAAGGTCGCGCGATTTGGTGCTTTTAATTTACGGATCTGCCAGACCTTCTAGCGGCTAAAGCCTGGGGATCAAAATTGACGTAGAAAGAATATTCTAATTTGATTAAACCGTTGGGGCCGACCATTTCTTTTGGAGGATGAGGAAACATTTTGGCCTCTCGAAATGCCGTCACAGTCGCACGGTCAAATCCATGAATTCCGGACTCTTTCATTACAGCGGCCGAGTGAAATTCGCCATTAGGTTTAAGATAAATTTGAGTGTGAGTAATCCATTGTGTGTGGACTCCGCGAAGCTCGGCGGGAACCACTCGATTGATCACATCTTTCACTTCGGATTCCCAACGGTAGCGAACTTGCTCTTCGATACGTGCAAAAAAAGTATAATAGGTATAACGATCCGAATTTAAAGCAGTGAATCCACCGATCTTGACATCATCAGGGAGAACCTCCCCAACTGTCGACAAACCGAATTCTTGTTGGTTTCTTCCGGTGTCGTCTTTTTTCCATTGGTCCATTTCCTGTTTGATCGCGATTCCCTGATCGTAAAGTGAAACACCTTCTTGGGTTTTTCCGCCGGATTTTCCTTGTTGAGGAGTATTAGCGCGATTCTCTGTCATCCCAATAGCGGCCGCCCTTGTTTCTTGTTTTACACGCACTTTTTCTAACGAAAGAAATCTGGCCATGTCGTTTGAGGCTTCAACTTTAATCTCATCAGGAATTTCTGTGGCGCGAACTCGTTGGCGACCCTTTTCAGATTCAGCAACTTTTTGAGGCTTCTCGACAAACTCGACCTCTACAACTTCGGTCGGAGCCGGAATCAAAAGCGGTGCCATGCTGATGAAAAGAATCATCAAGAGGTGGGCTGCTAGACTGAGTCCTAAAGCTATTAAATAGGGCATAGGCCGTCTCACTTTAGTACAGATTTGAGGTTCTGTACAACTAATGTGCATAAAGTTGGGACAAGAAGTAACCGAAAAGGATTCAGTGGGATCACCCTAAATTCTGTCAATTCCCTGGGGAGGGTAAATGGGCCAACTTATTGATATTACGGCTCGTCTTAAGCAAAAGGCGAATGAGTCTGAAAATGTAAAAAAAACCAGCTCTTTAAAAAATCAAAAGGCTGCAAAAGCGCCAGTTTTTGATTTGGAAGAGCCCCGCTTAAAGAAAAAAGAAGAAGAGCGCCGTGAAGTCAAAAGAACTATTCTCAGCGAGTTCATTAGTGCCTTTGTTGTTCTTCCAGAGAAGGGTCTTAAAAAAGTGGCGATTTACGATATCTCTGATTCGGGTGTCTCTTTTGATGTGCCGATGGAAGATGGTGCCTTTGCAAAAGGCGAAGAGATCGCACTCAGAATTTATTTGAATCAATTGACGTACTATCCGTTTATAGTTCGTGTGGCC
>JBFWYS010000464.1:0-3588 GCA_050186175.1 Pseudobdellovibrionaceae bacterium | reverse complement strand
GGATTTATGATGGTTTGCTCTTCCCGCAACAACAGCAAAAGAAATGTCTTTCCACTTTTCATTCACGAGTGCATTTAGAATAGAAAGCGTGGCATTCAAGTGATCTGCACCTCCAAAAAACAAAAGAACTTTTTTGGGGTCTCCAAACCTGATCGACATTCGCTTCTTACGGGCCTGCAAAAGATCCCGCTTACAAATAAGTGGATTAAAAAGAGGGCCCCCAAAAACTCGCGTCCCATGTTTAATAAGCGGATCATAAACTCCATACCCTTCAATTCTTAAATTCGGATCGATAACTACGTCTGAATTTAAAGGACGATTTGCTAAATCATCTATACAAACCACTTTTACGTGCTGAATCTTTTTTTTAAGAAAGGCAACCCATCTTGCATCCAAAGCATAATGATCCACCAAAATTACCGAACACTGGTTTTTTTCGAGGAGTTTCGCTGTTTCTTCTGCGTCAGTTTGCCAATCATAGTTCTGGAACCATTGCTTGCTCTCAAATTTATCGAATTCATCAACCACGGTAAACGTATCGATTTTTTCACCGAGAGCAAGAAATACCTGAGCGTCCACGTCGGTTTTTCGCATAATCCAAACCGCCTGAGCTCCCCTTTTTTCCAAGCGTTCAATCAAAGGACGACAACGGAGCAAATGCCCGGTTCCGATACTTCTTGAAAGATCTACTCGAACTGCTACTTTCACCCGAACTCCTTAACGAACTCGGTACAAAGGTTGAAGAACTTCACACTCAAGATATTTTTTAAAATTTCGTTCTTTGATTGCTTGGGCAATCACCGGAAGCGTTTTGTTATAGGCATCCATCAGCTTCGTTAGGTGCTCTTCTTTATGGGCATACGAAATATTATGTCCGCCATTTGAGACGATTCCATTTTTAAACATCTCTTGCAAAAATAAAGTACGAACTTCCCACATCGAGATGCCGTCAAAATCTTTCATTGCCATAAAAGACCAAGCCGGATGGCCTTTGAGTTCGATGTGATTTTCTAGACCATATTTTTTAACCAGCTCACCAGCTCCCGAAATAATCTGCTTTCCGATTTTATGGATGTGCTCGACCACTGGCTCCCTATTGATCTTTTGGATCACGGCTTTAGAAGCCGCTAGAGAAAGAGTTTCGCCGCCCAAAGTGGTAGAGAAAAATATCTCTTCCATCAAATGCATAATATTTGCGCGACCCACGACCGCAGAAATCGGGTACCCATTTCCCATTCCCTTGCCGAATGCTGCTAAATCCGGAGTGACGCCAAAATATTCCTGAGCTCCTCCTTTAGCAAAGCGGAATCCAGTGATCACTTCATCCAGGATAAAAAGCGCACCATTTTTATGAGCGAGATCCTTAACTTCACCGAGAAAATTTTTCTCAGGCTCCGCTACGTTCATTGGCTCCATAATCACAGCCGCAAACTCATTTGGGTTTTGCTTAAAGACTTGCTGAAGGCTTTCGATATTATTGTAAGTAAAAGTATGAGTTAACTTACGGGTCGCCTCCGGTACTCCACGATTACGAGCGGTCGTTCCGATATACCAATCTTGCCAACCGTGATATCCGCAGACTGCAATTCGATCTCGCCCTGTAAAGGCACGAGCCAAACGAATACAACCACTTGTTGCGTCAGATCCATTTTTTCCATAACGAACCATTTCCGCACAAGGAATCATGTCGACGAGCATTTCAGCAACTTCAGCCTCAATCGGACTTGGTAGGGAAAAGATCGTTCCTTTTTTCATTTGCTCTTCGACTGCTCGATTCACATCTGGATCATTGTAACCAAGGAAAATTGCCAGCAAGCTATTTACAAAATCCACGTACTCGTTGCCATCTAGATCCCAAACTTGAGCCCCTTGACCGCGTTCGAGAAAAAAGGGAGCTGCACCCTCGGGAACCTGCACCTTACTCTTAGAAAAAGTTTGTGAGCCCAGTGGTATCGTTTTGCACGCTCTTTTAAGAAATTCAGTGGATTTGCCGTAACGAGGATTCATTTCTTCTCCAATCACTTCTTAGTTTGATCCTTGGTCAAGGACTTCGTGTAACCTTCGTTGCGCATTTTTCCAGCGTTAACTGCCGAGAGCTCAGGATACATTTCAAGTAGTTCTAAAATATCATTCATACCAAAAGCTTTATCTTTAAATGTTTCATAGACAGAACTAACGAATTTAAAATCAGCTTCATCGTCCACAGTCCAACGAAGATCCGAATAATCATTTTCACCTATCATCGATCCAAGTTTGAAAAGCTCCGGATGTTTATAAAAATACGGAGTCACGTGCTCCCTCTCAGACGTGAGCTTCGCTTCATTCCAAACTTTTTGCAAAGCGGAAAAGCTGACCACCTCCACGTCCAGCCCATCAGGAAACGAAGGATTCAAAGTGTTTGAGGCATAGTCATAACCACCACGAACAAAATACTGAATCACTTGATCGGTTATTTTGGGATCGATTAGAGGACAATCGCCAGTAATTCGTACAATAGTTTCACACCTCAAGGATTTAGCAGCTTGATAAAAACGATCTAAAACATCTTCAAGAGAGCCTCTGAAAAACTCTAAGCCTTGTCTGTTTGCAATTTCTTCGAGAGGAGAATCTTCTGGCTGCGTACTCGTGGCCAAACAGATTTTATCGATCGACTTGGTTTTTTTAAGCCTTTCGATCTGCCATTCAAGCATCGGCTTTTGCAAAATGGTTCTCAAAACTTTACCAGGGAGTCGACTTGAGCTGACGCGAGCCTGGATCACAGCTCCGATCATGGCGCACTCCACTTTCTTGGATCAATGGCATCTCGCGATCCGTTCCAAGCGAAATCAGACCAGTCACTTTTAAAGTCGTCGCTTTTAAAAGCTTCGAGAATTTCAAAAAGCTGAGATTCTTTTTCGACGCCAACGAGGCCGTAATCAATTGGCAAACTCTTGGCGTACGCTAAACACATGGAGAGACCTGAGTCGCGAACCTCAGTAAAATATTTTTCTAAATGCGGTTTGAGCTCTTGAGCACGAACCGGAAGTTTTGCATCCTTCGAAACCAAAAGTCCCTGTAAAAACAAAGAACGAGCGTGAATTTCAACGCCCTTACTTTTCAATTCTTTGAGTGCTCCAGAAGTAACCCACCTTTGATCAAACAAATTGAGAGGTAACTGAATCGCAGAGTAAGAATATTTTGAATAAATGGTCTTCGCTTCAGCCTCGTCATAAACTGAGACGCCCCATTTTTTGCAAAGGCCTTCTTTTTGAGCCGTTTCAATTTCCTTTACATACAACTCAGCTTTTTCACTCAACAAATCTTGAGCCGAGTGAAATAAAACAACATCGACAGCTTCGGTCTTGAGTCTTAAGAGAGATTTTTCGAGTTCGCTTCGCACATCTTTTTCTGGATTTCCGGTGAGAGCCGGAATCTTGGTGACGATTTTAAATTTGGAAGTGATTGGTTTGAGTTCACCCAATACAGATTCAGATTCACCATAAGCAGAAGCCGTATCCAAAAGTTCAACGCCGCTTTCATAAGCCCGGCATAAAATACGACTCACTTCTCTCAAATCTGGTTTTCCACTGGAATTTGCAATTCCGTAAT
>JBFWYS010000463.1:0-3588 GCA_050186175.1 Pseudobdellovibrionaceae bacterium | reverse complement strand
GAGTTCTTTCCTTAGGGCGCTTGTGCAGAACCATTTTGTTTCTTTTGCGCATTTGAACATTTGTTCGTTGGATTGTGCCTCGTGCTTTTTCTGCATTTCTTTTTGCAAATTTAGATCTGCTTCCTTCAAGGATGTAGGATCAATTTCTGTGAGTAGTTCCGAGTAGGCTCCGCAAAGACATTTTTTTTCGCATGTAAGATATTTTGGATCTTGGGTCCTTTTGTCAACTGGAAGGGCCAAATATTTTTGACGTTCCTTTTTGGCTTTTGTATCAATGTAACTTTTTATTTTCATCGGCCAGTTATCGAAGACGACTGGTTTTGGATCGCATTTTAAAATGCGTTCGGCTTTTTTGTTTGCAACCTGAGCATCCACATTTTTAAGAGTCAGGGCCACGCTATAAAGAGCAGCTTCATGAAGCTGCTCGAACGAATATTTCTCTTCAATTTTTATTTTTTTTTCTGAGGCGGTATCGGCAAAACTGAAAAGACCCAAACTGCAAAGAAGAAAAAAAACAATTTGGGCTTTCATGAGATTATTTTCCTTCGTTGACCATGTCGACAGCTTCAGGAATGGTCACCATTTTATAGTGGGGGCCTGGGCCCGCATTTTGTTTTTTTAGCCATTCTAGAACGAGGCGTGTGGCTTCAACTGTTGTCGGATGAACGTCGTGCATAAGAAGCACGCCGTGATCTAGAAGTCGCATTTGTTTAATAACAAGGTCAGCGATTTGCCGACCATTTAACAGTTTCCAATCAAGACTGTCGATACGCCAGTAAGCATGAATTTGCCCTTGATCGGCGATCATCTGTCTGGCTTCAGGAATTGGTGGAGCATAACAGGCTCCATACGGACATCTAAAATACTGAATCTCCTCATTTGAACCGGCATTTTTATAGGCGTTTGTTAAATCTTGGTTTGAACCCTGAATTTCGTGAGCCATCTGTCGAGGACCCGCCTCCGCCAAGTTTTTGTGAGTGTAGGAGTGATTCTGCAACGAGTGACCACTCTCTTGGGCTCTCTTCACTATGTCATCAAGACGCATGGCTCTTGAGGCAAGCCAGAAGAAAGTGACCTTGGGTTTTTTATTCACTGGATCTTCGTGCTTATCTAAGAGGTCAAGAAGAGCGGCTGTCGACTTTGCATCCGGCCCGTCATCATAGGTAAAAGCCCAGACTCCTTTTGGAAAAACGGCTCCTACGATATTTCCGTTAGAATTATTCGTGGTCGCGCACAATGCTTTCCCATTTACGCAAGTCAAATTCTGAGCCGAAGGCTCGCGAAGATTCGCAACGGGCTCTCTGAGTTTTTTCAAATCTGCTTCGATTTCTTTTAAAAATCGAGCCTTACGTGCTTTGTCAGATTCAGGAGCTTTAGCGGGTGCTGTCGGAGCTTGAGTCGTGGGTGTCTGATCCAACTGCTGAATAGATTCCTGGGATCTAAAAGCCGTTTTTTCTGCCCTGACATTAGCAACGACTTCCTTGCGCGCTTCTTCGAGTTTCTTTATTAAAGGCTGAAACTCCTGCGCCTGAAGATCCTGAGTATGCTTCAAATAACTTTGAGTATTTTGCATAACAGTTCTAGCTTTTTCCTTCTCTTCGTCTGAGGACGATGGATCTAGGCGCATTTGAACTAATCGCGAGTAGAACCATGCAATTTCATTTTCATAGCGGTCTCTTAACTGCCACATTTTTAAAAGAGTTCGGTAAGCTGGAGATGTAACGGGTTCCTGAATTATAGTTTTTGGATTTTTTTCCTTTACATCGATTTGAACATCAAGGGCTTTCGAAAACGCAGCAATCTTATTGTTGATTTCAACGAGGAGAGTAAAAAGCTTATCGGCTTCATCAATCATTTCGCGATCCGGATGGGTCGCGCGCATGATTTCTTGAAACTTGCGTTCATTTTCCGGATCAGGGGTGGCAGCAGGACTTCGTGAAGACAAAGTGTCAGTCGTTCGCGCGGCCTCATTTTTTGATCCCGTATTTTGACAACTTAAAAGTAAAAAAGCTGCAGCAAGAAACAGCATCCCTTTAACCAAAGAAAGCATTTTAAAATTCCAATCGTAAAATATTAATAGGAGAATCGCTCTTTAATTATTTCTGTTTTTTTTAGAATGAAAAAGAAAATTGTGATCGGAATTAAAAAGAATTGATCCAAAACCTTATAAAAGGATTGATTTTGGTGGCAAAAGGTCTCCGGTTGGACTTAGGTCTTGCTGGGGGGCTCACAGGAAAGGATATGTCATGAATCGAATTCAAGTCGATCGGATTAAAACGGTCTATCGACAATTTTTATTTTTGATCTGCACGATTGCGGCGGGAGCTACCCATTTAGGATCTAATTGAGGCCATGTCTGAATCAATTTGCACATTCTTGCACGCACGTCGTTTTGAATGGCAGGCATAGAAATAGTTCCAGTCATTGAGGAACGGCTGATGACATAGAGTCTCTCCCGAGGCATCTTAGGAATTTCCAAAATCAAGCGGTCTTGTAAAACAATAATATGCTCTACAACAGCTTTAAATGCAGGCGACTCGATTAACATGCTCTGCGTGTATAAAGTCTCGAGACGTGAGAGGGCCGCATAAGTTTGTTTTTGCTTGATGAGAAGATTCGCAACATTAAGTTCGCGCTGGATGTAAGAATTCATCAGTTCCTGTTTTTGTCGTTGGATGAGAGCTCTCTCCGAACTTTGCGGGTAGTCTTTTTCGAACTGAAACAAACTTAAGTAGGGGTGATTCTTGTTTGAGAAAGTAATTCCCAGCGCCCACTCGGCCCAGCTTCCATCTTTTTCAGTTCCCAACTGAACCGCCGCCGAATAGACAGCCTGTACAATTTCAAAACGAGTCTTTTCTAACTTTGGTGCATTTGCGTACGGGCCAAATACAGAAAGCATTCTTAAACCTTCGATGCTCGCTTTTCTATAATCGCCGGCCCGTCTGAAGTACTCAATCGCTTTTGCCGACGTCGAGAAAGCCTGATCTAAATTTGTTTCAATTCTATCGAGAGTCATGTGAAGAGCCGTATCGCCTGCGAGACACCAATCCCCAGAACGAACCGCATTCGTGTGTGCGGTTCGGGCCTGTGCAGGCGTTTCATAATCTCCCGATGCAAATGGAGGGCAAGCAGCGCCTGCCACATTTGAAATTCCGAGAAGAAAAATAAAAAGCGCCAACTTCATTTCTTACTTCTTCCAATTCTTCTCAATGTCACGGGCTTCGCGAGCTTCTTCGACTTCCATTTGTTCAAGTAGAGTTCCCATTTGTCCGTGAATTTGAATTTTAGATTGGGTGGATGCTGCAAGCTGTGCATACAGAGCCATTGACGTCATGTCTAAGGCATCAAGGAGGCCAATGAAGTCATCAAAGTTGTCATTCGTGATGAGTTTAAAATTGTTGATGGCATCAAGAACAACTTTAAAAGATTTTTCCAACTGAACCAATTGATCTGTCGCCGCTCCGAATGATTCATAAAGCTGAACGAAGTTTACTTTGACTCCCAACTTTTGGGCCTTAGTACTGAGCTTCGCCGACTCAACCCACAAGTCTTTTGAATGAAGTGAGTGAATGATTCCGGCGCCAATTC
>JBFWYS010000462.1:0-3592 GCA_050186175.1 Pseudobdellovibrionaceae bacterium | reverse complement strand
AAGAAACAACCGGATTTTTTGCACAGCCCTAACTACAAGCGATAAAATTTTTGTAGGTGAAGCTCAATATTTCGGAATAAAAAGTTCGGGTCATCAAATAGCAGGCGATGACCCGAGGCTGAACTAATGAGATGTTCAATTGGCGTGTCCTGAGTCCACTCCTCAGTGAGAGTGGTAAACTTTGTATCTTTCTCGCCTGTTAAACAAATAATTCGTTGGGCCGTCGTCGGAATTTTTCGGCGAAGGTTTTCTTGGAATCCTAACGACCAATGAGTTAAGGCCCCCACGAGTCTTTCTTTCGGAAACCGCGATTCAATTCTTTCTGGCTCTACAGCAACACCTTGAAAAACACTTTGCGAATTCCACTCTCTTAAAACTTCGTTCCAATCCCACTGCGAAAACCTTTGTGCCCACACCCGATCATTTTGCAGTCTCTTTATTTTTTCTTCGGAAGACTCAAGACCCGGATTGGTGGAAACTAAAAATGCAGATGACCAAAAGCCCGGGTTTTGCACTAAGTGATGAGCCGCGAGTCGCCCGCCCATTGAATAGGCACAAAGAATTCGATTTTCGTATTGATCTGCCTGATGTGTTTCGAGATATAACTGAAAGCGTTTTGTCCAAACATCAAAATTACTTGTCGCGGTCAGTTGTTCTTCTTGCCAGAGATTGGGAAAAAGAAAATCGTTCTTATCACCAAGATCGTGGAGCAAGTTCCAATCGGAAGGTTCTCCCAAGAATCCATGAAGAGCCACAATCAAATTCTTTTTTTGACTTTCGCCAGTCATACTTCTTTTTGATCCCATGCCTGCCAAAATGCAGCTGTTTGTTCTGCATTTGGTATGACTTCAATAATTTCCTGAGTCGTTTGCGAAGTCCATTTTAAATTTCGAGAGTCTAGGCATTTTCTGTACTGCCAGCCCCACATTTTCGCCCAAGATTCAAAACCGAGCTGATGCGCGTTTAAAAATAGATCTTTACCAAAGATTCTTTTAAAAATCTGGCCTCCGCCATTATTAATCACAACGATTCGTTGTGAACAATTGCTCCGCTCTTTACCAGCCCACAAACCCACCAAATCATAAAGGGCCGTTAAGTCTCCGATGAGGGCAAAATTGCTAGTTTCGGGCTTACACCAACCGATGAAACTCGAAATCTGACCATCGATCCCGTTGGCTCCCCGATTGGCACCAACTCGCAAAGGTCGTGTTTCATAATTAGCTGCTAGATCCCATTCACGGATCGGCAAACTATTACCTAAATAGATCGAACTCCTCTGCGGAAGATTTGTTGAAAAATGATAAATCGCGGCTGGCTCCGAAAGAGGAAATTCTTGGAAAAGCGAAAGAAGTTTAGAGGTCGTCTGACGATCTTTTTGCAATAGAGCCTGTGTTTGTGACTGTCTAAAAAACATGAGTTGATCAAGCGACCTTGATTTCTCCCAGGCTAAAAATTGATTCAGTTCGAGGACCTTTGTATCTCGACTCAATCCCGAAAACACAGTCTCAGATAAATTAAGAACCGGAATGTTTTTAAATTCCATTTCTAAGTCACGCCAAAAACGAAGAGTTGGTACCGAACCAATTCGAATTAAACTTTGAAACGAAAACTCCCGAAAAGCTGAAAATAAAATTTTGTCGCCCGATTGCATCTGTAAATGGCAAAGCTCTGGATCGCCCCTCAGCTGTGAAGGTGCCTCTGCATAGTGAATCCACTGATGTTTTAAAATTAAGTTCTTAACTGCCACAGCATAGCTCTCAGAAATTCCACCTAAGATTACAAACGGATCTTTAAATCCAGATCCATCAAAATTTAACAATGGTGATGCAAATGGGACGTTGTTAAGCGAATCGCCAGGCAAATCTAAGAGTGTAAAAGGGCCGTCCAAAAGCGGTTCATCAAAACAAACATTTAGGTGCAAAGGGCGAGTTTTTTCCCAATTAAAAGAGCTTTCAAGTTCGCGAATTTCTTCAACGTCCACCGATTTTTCAACATACTCTGTGAAAATTCCAGGCTGAGAAACTGTTTGAGGAGCGCCGGTTCCACGATATTTACGAGGCCGATCTGCTGTAAGCCACACAAGTGGAGTTTTAGTGTACGTCGCTTCGATTGATGCTGGTAAAAGCTCCGCGACTGCAGTTCCGGAAGTGGTTACGACACAAACAGGTCTTTCGGACTCTTGCGCTCTTCCGAGCGCATAAAAACCTGCGCTTCTCTCTTCAAAAAAACTAGAGATGCGAATTCCCTTTGTCTGTTCAAGCTGCATCACGAGAGGAGAGTTACGTGCACCCGCACATAAGATAAACTCGCGAACTCCCAGTCGTAAAACAGTTTCAATGGTGGCTCTGGAAAGCTGAACATTTTGACTCAAAGAACAGACCCCGATCTTAAATCCAACAGGTTCATTACGGATTCTCTCTTCGCACGAAGCTCCAGCCACTCATTTTCACACTGGCTTTCCTTAACAACTCCACAACCTGATCCCACTCGAGATCCAAACTCATTCCAAATCACATTGCGAATCGAAACTAAAACGAAAGCTTCTTCTTTGCTAATCATTCCAAACGGTGCTCCGAACGATTCAGTATTCTCAGGATTCAAATCACGCAAAACAGCTTTCCACTCGGATTTTCTTGGTGATAGTCCTAAGGCGGGAGTTGGATGCAAATACGAAATCAAGACCTCATCTGAAATCGGCTTGGTTAGTCGCAATTGAATTTCTGTTTTTAGATGCCAAAGTTTAGGAAGTTCCAAAATTTCGGTGGGATTTGTTTTCACAATTCCAAGTGGATGCAAAATAGAGCAGATATCATCTACAACATAACGATGTTCTGATATTTCTTTGGGATCACGAAGCATCTTCTTTGCATCTTCTAAGGTTGGAACAGCGGATTTGGCCCAAGTTCCCGCAAGCGCCATTGTTCGAACGATCGTTCCTTGGCGATGAAATAAAATCTCAGGTGTTGCACCAACCATTCCCTGTTTCTCACTCCAAATGCCGTACGGAAAAAGTGAGGGTGGTGCTTTAGCCAAAGATTGTAAAAGCAAAAGCACTGATGGGGTTTCTGGATTGGTGGCGAAAACCACAGGAACCGCTTTTTTCAACTCACCACTAACAAGGCGCTCCATAAGTTTGTCAAAGCCTTCCTTCCATGAGTTTTCTGAAGGCTCGGTCCAGGTAGAAGCAAAATGCTTTAAGTGACTCGAATGAGAATCACGAAAAAGAGATTCCATTCGTTCACCAGTAAGTTCCATCACCTGCTTTGGATAACGAAGAGAATTTTTAAAACGCAGATCAAATGTATTATAAAATATTGAAACCAAATGACTTTTCGGTCCTGCTGCAGAGTCACCAAAATCCCAAAACAGAAGCCACTTGCCGTTAGGTCGACGAAGTATCGCTCCTTGCGTTAAGAATTTATAAAAATCCCGCTCCAACATGGCGGGACTCTAGCAGTTTTCATTTATTCTGCCACTGAATTATTCACCCGTGATGATGCAATTTTAACGTGGAACTTTATCGATTTGTGGTCGCTTTCCCGGTCGCTTTCGGTTATTTGTGGAAGGATGTCTGAAATTTATATAATGGAAT
>JBFWYS010000461.1:0-3601 GCA_050186175.1 Pseudobdellovibrionaceae bacterium | reverse complement strand
GAATTGCGTATTGATAAACCCAGCCGATGCTTGTGGCATCTGGGCCAATCTCAGTTTTTACTCCGCTGGGAAGCTGTGAAGCGATGCGATTTAGATTTTCTAAAACTCTGCTTCTTGCCCAATAAAGATCCACGCCATCTTCAAAAATAACGTAGACGTAGGAAAATCCATAATCAGAAAAGCCACGCACAGATTTTACTTTTGGTGCCCCCAAGAGGGATGAAACAATTGGGTAAGTGACTTGGTTTTCCATAATGTCGGGAGAGCGGTCCCATTTTGAATAAATAATAACCTGCGTATCAGACAAATCAGGAATGGCATCGAGAGGAATGTGTTTTAGTGAATAGACGCCCATAACTAGAAGAACAGCCGTGATTGCGATAACAAGAAAGCGATTGCGGGCTGAAAATTCAATGATGGCTTTAATCATGTAAGCCCTCTGAAGTTCCACGGATCTTAGCTTCAGAATCAATCAAAAAATTTGGCCCTGAACTAATAGTCTCGCCAACTTTAAGTCCTTCAATCACTTCATAAAAGCTTTCTGTTTTGGGGCCGAGTTTGACAATTCTAGATCTGAGGTAATTATTTTCGCCGAAGATATAAACAATTTCGCCGCTGCCGGTGTGTAAAACCGAGCTTTCGGGAATAGCAAGGCGATCTTTAAGGTTGATTTCTACTTCACCACGAAAACTGGTTTCTGAAAAAAGGCCGCTGGGTCCTTTTTTTACAGATCCAACAACT
This sequence comes from Pseudobdellovibrionaceae bacterium, assembly GCA_050186175.1. Lineage (GTDB taxonomy): Bacteria > Bdellovibrionota > Bdellovibrionia > Bdellovibrionales > Bdellovibrionaceae > JBFWYS01. The sequence continues at coordinate 2,860 of JBFWYS010000461.1, read as the reverse complement.
CGCACTGTGCGGCTTGTTGGATCAACGATTGAATCAACTGAAGAAACCACGCCTAAAATTTCTTCTTCGGGATAAAAGCTGCTTTCCCCCTTAAATTTTAATCCCGCTTTAACATAGCGAAGATCACTCTCGTAAACTTGAAAAGCAATAGATGACGAGCTTAAAAAGCGTCCTGAAACAGGAAGAAGAACTTTAAGATCCATTTTTTCAACAGTATGTCTTTGAACTCCAATGAGCTTTATTTGGCTATCTGTAATTTGAACTTCGGACCTTGTTTGTTTTGCATTTTGTTCTTGGACTTGTTGCTGCTTTACTTCCACAAGTTTCATATGACAAATGGGACATTCACCTGATTTGTCAGAGTGAATTTGCGGGTGCATAGGACAAGTCCAATACGATGGAGCATCTATTTTTGTAATAGCGGTCTTGTCTGAGGTTAAAGCCTTCTTTTTAAGAAGTTCCTTTGCACCCCAAAGCCCAGCGAGCGCAATTGTGACGATAATCAAAAGCCATTTTCTATTCATAGTGCATCCTCATGTCCACTGTACTTTTGAAGTTCTGAGATCGCATCTTCATACTGCTCGCGGTATTCAAGTGTTTTAAGTTTAAGGTCAGGAAATGCTTCCATGGTTTCTCGGTGGTCTTGGAGTGTTTCCATATCTCGGGGTGCAAGATTATGAACAAGGCGCATGCGTTTTTCTGCACGAGGAAGAAGTTTTGCATTCAAATTGTCGATCTGCTTTTTTAAAGCTTGGGCTTTGCTGTAAAGAGATGCTTTTCCGGTTTCAATTTTTCGCTTTTCTTTACTGTATTCAAATTCAGCTTGCAGTCTTTGCGCTGAAGCCGTTTTTGACATCGCACGAGGTTCCCAAAAGTACGCAAATGGAAGAGTCATACCCAACATAATTTCATTGTATGGGGCATACATGGCGCTTTCACCCATTTGTTTGTAGCGAACATTGAATTCAGGAAACCAAGAAGCTTTCGCCTCGTCTTCTCTTGCGCGAAAACTCTCAAGATTAAATTTTGCAGATTCAAGCTGATATGAATTTGAAAGGATCTCATTTGGTGGAAGCAAAGAAAGAGAAGGCTCTTGAGCATTAGGCTTAAATTGTATAGGGTCGGCGTTAATAAACTCAGCCGCTTCTATTTGTTTGTTTCGCAATGTTTGTTCAGCCATCAAAAATTCGTTATCCAGCATATCCACATCAGATTCGGCCTTAAGAATGTGGATTTTAGCAAAATTATCTGAGCGTGAACTTGCAACCGAGAGTTTGATGTGTTGTTCGATAGCCGTTTTTTTCTGTTTAAGCAAATTCATGCGTTCTTGAGCTGCCCAAAGTGAAAAATAAAGAAGTTTAGCTTTAGCTAGAATCTCAATGTGATAAGCCTTTTGCATTTTATCTTGAGCTTGTGCCTCAAATTTCCTGGCAAGGCGATCATTTGAAAGTTTGCTTGGAAAAGGAATTGTTTGGCTAACTTCAAATCCCGATGTCTTGCTTCCGCCTTGTTCAGTCATTTGGATAAACCCAACTGAAGGGGGAGGAAGAGCAATTCCTGCTGCCCTTGCATTTGAGGCTTCGGCTTTTGCTGCTTCAACTTTAATACCAAGATTTTGATCGCTAACTTGATTTAAAAAACTCTCAAGAGAAAGCACTTCTTGGGCATGTACACCTTGGGGAGGTAATGAGAGGGCAAAAAAAATCATGATGAGATTCTGTTTCATACCTCTAATACGAGCATACCAGTTAGTTTGTGACAAATAATTTATCCCTGTGGAATAACTAGATTTTTTTGACTTTCCGCCTAAGCGTTGTCACAATTTGGGTAAAGCCGTCGTATTAAGGGATGTGGATGAGCCCAAAAATGAATGAACAGTCAGACGAGGACCTTATGGTTTTGTATCAAAATGGCAATCAAGATGCTTTTGAATGTCTTTATCAGAGACACTCGGGACGTATTTTTGCTTATTTAAAATCTAAAACTTCAATTCAAATTGCTCAGGAGCTCTTACAAGAAGTCTTTTTGAAGATGCATCGTTCGCGCAATCAGTATGCTTCAAAGTATCCATTTTTGCCTTGGGTTTTTACAATAGCTAGAAGTACGCTTCTGGATTTCTTTAAAAAATCAGAAACTAAGCTTGATACTGCAACGCTGTCCTCTAATACGATATTAGATAGATTGAGTGAAAATGTGGAAACGATAACAACAACTTCCAGGCGTGATTTAACTGCTGCCTTAAGGGCTCTGCCTTTTCAACAAAAGCAAGCCATTGAACTTCGGTATTTGAGTGACTGGTCTTTCGAGAAAATTGCTGAAGAAATGAAAACAACTCCTGAGAATACGCGACAGATTGTGAGTCGTGGGATCAAAAAAATTCGCTCCTTAGTCAGGGGAGAGGAAAAGTGATGAAAAAAATTACTGAAAAAGATTGGCTGGAGGATTTTAAGGACTTTGTTAGTTCTGAAGGCGCTCCTGTCCCAGAAGAATTATCTCAAAGTATTTTTAAGCGAATTCACAAGGCGTTAAATCCTTCAGCGGGGCTTGTTTTTTCAAAACTTCTTGGCATTCATACTTTGGTTGGCACTTTGTCGCTTGCAATTTGTGACCAGTTTGGCATGAGTCCATTTAACACAGGTTTTTCTTTGACGACATATTTCATGAAATTTGGCCACACAATTTGCATGGCTCTTTGTGGAGTCCTTTTTATTAGCCTGACGATTGCTCTTGGGTATTTTATTTTAAATGGGGATGAATTTAGAGTGCTTTCGAAGAACGCATCTCTTCATATTTTTTCTCTTTCGGTACTTTCACTTGCTGCTTTTATTGGTTTTGGTGCACAAATTGTTTTGGGTATTGG
>JBFWYS010000460.1:0-3604 GCA_050186175.1 Pseudobdellovibrionaceae bacterium | reverse complement strand
CTCAACTTGTCAATGCAACCTTGGGTACTGTTGAACATAACTTAACGATGGGAGCAACGCTCGTTATCATCATTCTCTTTATTCTGCTTGGGAATATTAGAGCAGCGATGATTACGGCTCTTACGATTCCTCTTTCATTACTTGCAACATTTGTTGTTATGAAACCCCTTGGCATGTCGGGAAACCTCATGAGTCTCGGGGCTTTAGATTTCGGAATCATAGTCGATGGTACGGTTATTGTTCTGGATAACTGCGTAAGATATATTCATGATCTTAAGCGCAAACTTGGAAGAAAGTTAACTCGCGAAGAAGTTCAGAAAGCAGTTTATGATGCGGCGGTTGAAATTCGATTGGCTGCAGGTTTTGGCGAACTCATTGTTGTTGCCGTGTTTTTGCCAATTTTTGGTCTTGTGGGGATTGAAGGGAAGATGTTCCAACCCATGGCTGCAACTTTCGTTATTGCGGTTTTTAGCGCATTGATTCTCTCTTTTACTACGGCGCCGGCTTTAGCTTCGTACATTTTGAGTGGCAATGCTGAGGAGAAAGAGCCCAAGTTTATGGTTTGGATTACGAATCTCTATAGGCCTATTCTCGAACTCACTGTCAAACATCCGAAAACAGTTATTGCGGGGGCGCTTGCGAGTGTCGTTCTTGGAGTTGTCCTTTTCGCAACTCGTGGAGCAGAATTTTTGCCACAACTTGGTGAAGGGTCTTATGCATTTCATATGATTCGTCCAGTGAATATCAGCCTCGATCAGTCAATTGCATTTCAAGAAAAAGCGGATGTTATTGTTAAGGAGTTCCCAGAAGTAAAAGATGTCTTCGCAAGAATTGGGACAAGTGAAGTTGCTACGGATCCTATGGGAGTTAACGTTTCTGATACTTACATTATGTTGAAAGATAGAGAGGAGTGGCCAGTGGCGGATGGTAAGCGACATAGCTATGAGTCTCTCGTAAAATCAATTATTGCAAAACTTGAGAAAGAACTTCCAGGACAGAACTACTTAGCATCGCAGCCAATTCAAATGCGTTTCAATGAGTTACTTGAAGGAACAAGAGCCGATGTGACGGTTAAAGTTTTTGGACCTGAGTTAGATAAACTCATGGAGATTGCAAAGAAGACTAAAGAGATCATCGAAAAGGTTCCGGGAGCTGGAGATGTTGAGGAAGACCTAGCCGGGACATCGCCAGTCTTAAAAGTTGAGCCGAATGTTCAGAGTTTGGATCGGTATGGCGGTTCTTTAGCAGATGTCCTTGAAACCGTTTCTATTGCGATGGGAGGACAAGAGGCGGGATACCTGTATGAGAAAGACCGAAAATATCCGATCATTGTTCGTCTTGGAGATGAACAGCGCGCAGATCTTGAAACTATTCGAGAACTTCCAGTAGGAATTAGTTCGAGTGTGACGACGCCTCTCAATACGATTGCTAAGACAGAATTTGCGGAGACCTACGGATCGATCAATCGCGAAGATTCAAATCGCCGTTCTGCGGTACTCATCAATCTCCGTGGACGTGATACAGAAAGCTTTGTAAATGAAGCTCGAGCTAAGGTTACGGCTGAGTTAAAACTTCCTCAGGGGTATTATATGGAGTGGGGTGGAAACTTTAAAAATTTACAGGAAGCTAGAAGTCGATTGCTGATTCTGACCCCCCTCGCTTTAGTGCTTGTATTGATGATGATCTATGCAGCATTCGGAAATGTCAGACAAACAGTTCTGATTTTTTCGTGTGTACCATTAGCGCTTGTGGGTGGAGTCGTGAGCCTAATCTTGAATGGATTGCCATTTAGCATTTCAGCTGGAGTCGGATTCATCGCTCTCTCTGGAGTTGCAGTCTTAAATGGAGTGGTTTTGGTTAACTACTTTAATCAATTGAAAACAGAAGGAGTCAGGGGGCTTGATGTGATTTACAACGGGACATTAATTCGACTGCGTCCTGTATTGATGACAGCTCTTGTTGCCATCTTTGGCTTCTTGCCAATGATGCTTTCAAGCGGCGTAGGTTCTGAAGTCCAAAGGCCCCTGGCTTCGGTTGTGATTGGAGGAATCGTATCGTCGACAATTTTAACTTTGTTGGTGTTGCCGACATTGTATTGGATTTTAGAAAATAAGAGCTTTGTATTTTTAAAAAAGAAAAATAGCTGAAGAGATTAAAGCAAGAATAAATAGAAGCAAGAAATTTAAAAGGAGTACGTTTGTGGGAAATATATTTTTTGTAAAGAACGTTACGGCCGCCTTGGTACTGGTTGCATTTGTTGCAGGTTGCACACAGCCTGACAGTAAAAAGGAGGCTGAAGAGCGGGCAAGAATGGAAGGAAAAGCTCAGGCTCAAGCTGATTTTGATTATCAGCTGAAGCAAAAAGACAAAGTGATTGAAAAAACGAGGATGGAAGCTCGGGCTGCAGCCGAAGCCGAACTTCAAACTCAACTCGCGAATCAAGATCTTTTGATTGCGAAAGCTAGAGCCGAGGCCAAGGCCGCCGCAGAGGAAGATTTGAAAACCCAGCTTGAAAATCAAGAACAGCTAATTGCTAAAGCTAGGGTCGAAGGCCGCGCACAAGCTGAAGAAGCGCTGAATCTCGAAAACGGGAATCTTGAGAAAAAAGCTAAGGCCATGGAGGCTGATCTTACGATCCGACACAAATTCTATCAGGCTGTGGCCGGTACATTTGAAGGAACTTTCAAGACAGAACAAGGAAATTTTGGGTTTCGTATAACTTTAGTTCCAAACATTGCTCCGTATCCAGTAGATCGTGTTCGCCAACTCGATGAGATTAGTGCCGATTTAAATGGGCTCTACTTCAACGCCCAGGTTATTCAGTGGAACCCTGCAAATCCTCTTAGTTCGGTAGGATGTCGAGTGGAAAATATACGACCTGATCTTTCAGCTGGAACTATTTCAATCTCGTCTAGTTCTTGCGCAAACCTTTACCTTCTAAATATTACTGATCTGGAACATAAGGAAAAGGATCCTGACATCTCACGGGCCATTGCAACTCAGATCAGATCTGGCCAAGTTAAAGTCGTAAAGGCAATAGTAGGTGAAGTGCGTCCGACTACAAATTCAGCAATCTACAAAATATTTGCACTAAGAAATCAACTAGCAAAAAAAGATCTAAGCCGATAGGATAAATAATGAAAAAACTAATTTTTTCTATTCTAACTGTTACCTTGCTTATTCCCGTGTTGTCTTTTTCGGACCGTGTGAATTATACGAAGGTCTCTTATGACCAAGTTGTCAGCAGGGTCAGCTCCGAAAACTTGACCATCTACAAAGGCGCCTTGAAAGTATATCAAGCGAAGAAATCAATTTCAGTGGCTCGAGGAAACCTTCTTCCAAAGTTGAACATATGGAGAGTTTTTTCGATTCCATTTGATCCAAGAGAAGCTCTTGGCGTGATCGAAGATCTAGCTCCGTTTTTGATTCCTGCGAATTGGTTTCAACTGAAGGCGAGCAAAGATTTTTACAGGGCTGAAGTGGAAGGATATAAAACGCTTTGGGCCAATGAAGTTATGACTGCAAAAAGTCTTTATCTTCAACTTTTGTATGATCGCACTCTATTCCAAAATATTGTTAAGGGAAAAGAGGAAATGGATAAGAT
>JBFWYS010000459.1:0-3611 GCA_050186175.1 Pseudobdellovibrionaceae bacterium | reverse complement strand
ATAAATTAGAGAATCTAACCCTGCTTTGTTCTGGTCATCATAAGATGATTCATTCTCAACAGTCTTTATGGTGAGTCAGTAAATAGAAACTGGTCCCCTTCATTGGGGAGTTTTCGAGCAGTTTCCACTTCGTCCTCCATGAGTTTTTTATACCTTACAAGGTCTTGTGGGTCGGACGACAACCCTGATTTGCATCGCCAATCAGGGTTCACCAAGGCGGCCAATAACCAGATTTGAAAAGAGTAAGAAATCCGCCGCGGTAGCGCAGAGGAGGCAGAGACAAACTCCCCAATGAAGGGGGCCAGTTTCCAGTAAATACGAGTCGACATCAATGCTGTTCGACAAAAACATTATTCCGTTCTCTCCAATAAAACACTGGAGGCAGAGGTTCCGCGTTTTCGAACTTACAACTGTAAACTAACTAACTAACTAACTAACTAAAATGCTTCAAATTCGCATGAAACAACAACCTAAGTTTGAAATTTTGATTTTTCGACTCTGGTTGAGACCAAAGAAATGAGATTACTCACTACAAAAAAGAAATATAACATTACGTTGCTTAGAAATAAAGAGGCAGATCAAATTAACAAGCTCACTATTAAAATCGCTAAGTAAGATTCGAGAATAAAAAAGCGGCCTTTTAAGGATGCCGCTTTTTCAGTTATCACATTATACAATTTAAAATCTCAGTTCCAAAATCTTGACTCTTTTGAGAACCGATTCCTGAAATCTGATTCAATTCTTCGATCGTCTTTGGATTTTGTCTCGCGATCGCAAGAATCGTCCGATTATAAAGAATAAAGTAGTGAGGCATGACAAGTTGACGAGCTTTTTCCTTTCGCCAAGCACGAAGAGCATCGATACGACTTTGCACCTGAGGATCAGGGTCGACCATTTGTTCTCGGGCAACGATAATACCTGCCGCACCCAATACATCGCGAGTTTCTGATTCTTCATACAAAAGATTCTTTCTGCAAAAATCAGCTGTTGATTTAAAACCAAGACTCTTCCAAAGCTCCCGCTTGTGAATCTCCTTCACACAGGCAACGGCGCTGCTCCGATTTTCTTTTTCCGAGAGGACTGCATCATAAAGACGCTCGAATATTTCTGAACTCATTTTTCTCCGATCTGCTAAAGTTTTCTAAAGACCGAGCGAAGCAAAAGAGAAACCATAGATAAAATGAAAGAGCTCACCCCTTAAGCCATCGAAGAAATGAATCTCGGACTTTTTAAACTGACTCTGCTAAGGGCTTTCGTTGTGGATCTTGCGAAGGAGAGGAATCCTGAGGGCCCCGGAGTTATTTATGGTTCAGCGGGCAGCGGAGCCGGAACTTGATCAGGAGCTTTTTCCGGCGCTCCCGCTTGAATCCAGGCTTCCAACAACCTTGATTCTGCTTCTGTCAAGGTACCTTCTTTAGGCATCGTTCCCAGCATAAATACGGCCATTTCTATGTCATCGATTTCATGCTTTACATTTTCATAGACTTGAAATTTCTTATGGCAACCATCACATCGGATAGCAAAAACGCGGGCTGAAACGTTCTCCCAGCTCAGTTCATTCTCGGGCGGAAGAGGTCTTGGTTGTGTTTTAGAAACACGCTTGGCTTCGTTTGGCTTGTGATAAGGCTTCCCACCACACGCACCAAATACCAAGGAGATCACTGCAACAAGATAAAACAATCGAAATGTTCTCATGGTGGCTTCTCCTATCAACTCTATAGTTATGCCTTAGAAGCGCTCTGCCCGCTAATACCACAAAAAGTTTTTGTAAGAGATAAAGGTTCGTCAAAAGATTAGACAGGCAAAAAAACCAAGCCCATTTACAAATATAAAAAGGTATTTTTAAGCTCAAGATTTTAAACTTAAAACTTACGGAAAATATCCGTCGTCGTATCCACCACCGTATGAGTTCTCAACACCGGCTTCATCATTATATCCGCCTTCAGTGCGAACAGCGCTGCGCCAAGAAAGGGTCTTGCCAGAAGCATCTTGAAGACGGTTATCAAGCCGATACTAAAATCCTTTGGAGGGAGCAGCTACTCGAAACGTGCGGCCTTAAATGGCTGCGGATTTACGACCGGGTCCCTCTTAAAAATCAAATCACCCGCAAGCTTTGCCGAACCCGGAGCACTTTGCAGCCCTAACAATTGATGGCCCGTACAATAAAAGAGATTTTGGATTTTTTTTGAGAAATCAATGATCGGAACCCCATCCGGTGTACAAGGGCGGAGGCCTCTCCAGATGTTTCGTGGTTGCGAATCCTCCGCAAGATGCAGGTACTCCCCGGCACCTTTATGAATCGCATTGAGTCTAGCGGGAGAGATACTGGTATCTTGATCAACCAACTCTAATGTTCCGGCCAATCGAATCGAGTCTGCTCGAGGCGTAACTGCAATTTTCTTTTCCACGATCATAATCGGATGTTTTGGCTTTTTAGGGCCTTCATCTACGATCATCGAGTATCCCTTGCCACCCAAGATTGGCAGATTCACTCCCAAACGTTTTGCAATTCCCTTTGACCAAGAACCGGTCGCCATAACTACAAGCTCTGCCTCAAAAACTCCCTGAGTGGAAAATACTTTTTGAATGCGCCCCACTTGCACCTCAAAATCGTAGACCTCGCAATTTAAAAGTTTGCGCCCACCGCGTTTTTCAAACTCTTCAGCGATGGCCACTGTCGTCGGATAGGGTTCAACCTGGGCTTCTTCTGGAAAAAAGACTCCACCTTTAACGATATTTTTTAATGCAGGCTCCTTCGCGAGAACGGCTTCTTGCGATAAAAACTCTCCCGGAATTCCACGTTCTCTCATCAAATCCATTTCAAGCTTCGCGTGATTCATTCCCTCCGGTGTCGCACTGACCATTAACAAACCACGTTTTTCAAAAGACATCGCAGGTTTTGCGAGAGCCGCGAAGTCTCGGTAAAAATCCAAACTATATTTTGAAAGTTCCGCAAGAACTGCAACCGACTCTTTCATTTTTTTATGATTCATTGAGAGCATAAAATGCCAGAGCCAACGCACTAAAGTGCCGCTCAGATGTGGTTGAATATGTAGAGGGCTCTCATTATCTAAAAGCCAACCAATGGATTTAAACAACATCCCAGGTTGCGGGAGTGGCATCGCAAAACAAGGAGTGATCCAGCCGGCATTTCCATAGGAACAGCCGTCCGCGATTTTCCCTCGCTCAATCAATAAAACTTGTCGTCCTGATTTTTGAATCTCGAGAGCGACCGAGACTCCGATAATGCCGCCGCCCACGACTAAGACGTCCACTTTTTCAGCTTTCATGGATAGTAGAATGAGGCAGAGAAAATCTAAGGTCAAATTACTTTGGGTTTCCCAAAGGAAATGTCAGAACCGTGACGGCCTTTGTTACAAACTCGACCTTCTAGGCTCGTACTTATATTTTCCAACCCTTACCTCCTGTTCTTCTTTTCCGTTTCTCGCGTGGCATATTCGAACGAGTCTTCAAATTTGCGGCACCAAAACAATCATAAAGATTTAAAATGCGGCACCCTGATTGCTGACCGTTTATGCCATGATGTATTGGTACGAACACTTTTCTCTCTTCGCTTTGGGTTTTAGCTCTTTATTTCCCTTAATCAATCC
>JBFWYS010000458.1:0-3629 GCA_050186175.1 Pseudobdellovibrionaceae bacterium | reverse complement strand
CTTCAGTCAACCGCCTTCTGAACGGCATGCTTGCGCTGGCAACTCCTCAGATCGCAGTGACTGGCCTGCAAATCCAATTGTGAAATGCAAAATCAGAACGTGTAAAGTCGAAGCGAGATAAAATGCTGGGGAATTTTTTAGCCGATATAGAGGGTACCACATGGATCATTTGAAAAATTTAATCGACTCTCTGGATCGCAATCTTGAGTTAGCCTTGGAGGGACAAACTCTGTTGGTTCACTGAAACTATCTTTAACTTAAGCATTAGAACTGATGTCTGTCTTAGCAATCCCTTATCTAATCTTTTCCACACTTATTCGTTGCAGAAAACGCAGCTTTAGGATCAAAAGTTAATTCTTTTTTTGGCCAAGGATTTGGAAATGTATAACCAGGCCCCGCTGTGTATTTTTGCATTTCCCAAACTCTTTCTCCGGCTTCATTAAAATAAATCCTCTGTTCAAGTTTGGATTCATTCATTGCACCGCCAGTTATAAACACGAATCTCAATTGGCCTTTGTCATCGTAGTGGTGTTCCAGTGTTGCAGAAGAATCCTCAGAACCACCGGAATGAATGTAGATCCTCGGCTGCCCATTTTTACTAGCAGTTAGACTTCGTGATGTATCTACGTAGGGCTCGCAGTATTCCCACTTCTTGGTGCTTGTGGACCATTGCTTACGGCTCTTCTGATTCATCTCATATATTTTCTTAACAGCGACGATTTCGGGATGTTTTTGCCAATTACTCTCCGTAATTTTTTCAGCAGTGGTCGATAGAATAGCTGAACAGCACCCGACATTAGTCCCCTTATTCAAGGTAAATTTGATCTTATGAGTGTCTTTGCCACTTTTTCCGACTCCATCGGAAACACAGCTCTTATCAGGACTAATTATGATATCGAATGAAGCTCCCTCCTTCGATTTGGCCCGGATATGAATATCCGCCCCTTTGATCTTCCGTTCTGTAATTTGAATATCACCGATGTCTTCGCCAGGAGATGCATACTCAATCGTATTTCCATGAGTTGTCATCGAAAAGGAAGGCTCACTCCCCCCGCACCTAAAATCTATGATCTTTTCCGCGAAAACCTGAGAGGTAAAACCGAGAAAGAAAAATGCTACAATAGAGTTTTTCATACTGAACAGGCTCCGGCTTAAAAGAAACTAAGTCAACTTCAAAGGATGTTGAGACAAAATCATCTTTTCAATTTTGAAGACTTTTAATGACTGCTCATGCTAAAGTTCACATATAACAATCTTGAGGAATCAACGACAACACCTTTACCGCAATTTTCTTCGTTCTCTCGACTCTAAATAATGTTTGCTTTTCGCAAGCGATTGAAAAACTTCCTATTGAAGAAATCTTGGCGCCCAAAGTACCTCACGGTCCAAACGGTACGACTCTAGATTTGTTCGCCTAGACGCAGCTCTATTTGACCGCTATTTTCAAAAGTAGATGAAAAAGCGACCGTATCCATTTAAAAATGCACTCTCTTCACACAACTCCAGCAACAGCCTTTGGAGACCTTAAAACTGAATCGTATCATGCCATCTTCTTCCATAAAACTCAGAGAGGTCTTGCTCAACAGGGCCAACAAACAACGTTTGGCTCATATCAGGAAGTGCGATTTCTAACAAAAGGCCCGCCCTTTTTTCCGAAGCCACGAGATAAATTCGGCCAGCAGCATTAGGTAACGTATCAGGCGATTTATTTAAATACGTTTGTTCATATTTTCGATTGTTCTCAATCCAGCCAGGACTACCTTGAAAAATCTTATCCGGCTTCTTACCAAATTGATCCAAGTCTCCAGTGTGAGTCCATTCTAACAACTCTCCATTCTGAAAAGAAACGCCGAGTTTTTCAAAGTGATTTTTTATCTCTTCAAGGGAAAGAGTGGCTGTCGACTCCAAACGATGTAGCTTAATGCGACCAACAAAAGTCGGCCTCTCGCTTGCCACGAGACCCTTCATTTGTGGAATTTTAGAATTGTCATCAAACACCGCAGTCAAAAAAAATTCTTCTGCTCCCGCTTGTAGCTGAATAGGAAATATCATCCCGTCAGCCAATCCATAAGTAGAGTATTGCGCTGAAAATATATTTGGAACTGTAACATTCTCAGTTTTAGCCTGCTGTTTCCATTCTCGTATTAAGCTCTGTGAAAGCTTTTCTACAATTGGGGATCGAGTGACCGACGGAGCATAGTTCAAAAAGACAAAAATACCGACAGCTATCAAAGCGATCGCCACAAAACCGACAAATGGCAATGATCTTATAAAGATGTTCATAAGATAATCATGAGCTTGGCAAAACCAAAGTCAAGCCAGTGGCCGAGACTCCCCGCAACACCTCAACAATTCTTACTTCCATTAGACTGCGAACTAATGTATTCAAAAAGGCATGCAATCTTTCGGACAAGTTCTGACTCTCATGCTAGATACTTCTGATCCCGTGCAAGTCCGCTCCACTCAAATCAAATCCAAAAGGAAAGAAAATTTGTATGCCTTTCTCGATGGGGACAGTGGCATGAGTACCAATGAAATTGACACCCAGATTTGGGATCCGATCCTTAACGACTGGAAGAACGGCCTTCTCTTAAATGAGGCCTTTAAGAATATCTCTTTCCCACCTACAAAATTTAATGGATTTGCTTTTGTTGGCTTTCGAGATAACAAAGCTTACTTTATTCAAAACGGAGATATGCCAATTTATTTTACAAATAGTCAGGGAGACTTAAAACATCTCTCCGGAAGCGGCGAGCACCCTGCGGTAGATGGAGCCATTTTCATTTTACCTAGTCGAAAATTCCTGTCTGGATTGTCTGTTGAATCTCTTGCAGAATTTGCTCGCGCTTATAAGTTCGATATGAAAGCAAAGAAGCCAGACGGATTAATCGGAACTTCGGTTTTTTTATATGTCGGCCCCCAACCTCGACCTGCATGGGCACAATAACACCGCCCTTAAAAAGATTGCCAGCTCCATGCGAAAACCTCTGGATGTCTTTCGCATTGAAAAAAATAATTCAACCCCACGTCGTGACCAAAATTTAACGGATGTTCTGCATTAAGCTGTAATAAAAGCCGCATCGATGTGTGCGAATTGCATTTTGAGCATGCGGGCACATGGGGTGCTTGCAGCCAATGAGGCCACCCCCCAATTTTGCTACCTTTCTCCGTTTTATGAAATCGCAGGGCATGCAAAAAACTAGCAATTTTCTCAGGCGAAGTATTTTGTTTTTCGAGCTCTGCATGAACATCCAATTCAAAACTATTGCTCTCTTCCGGGAACTCACCCGACACATCTCCATTGGACTCATAGTACATGCCATTTTCTTGAAATGTTCGACTTGGCAAATCTTCAGGAATATCTTTTTGAACCAAAAAACACAATTCTGTTGTAAGGACCGCATCTTCTCCGGCGCAATCATCGCTCAAACAAGCCCAAAATTCCAAGGCTCCGTCTTTCGTTTTTTCTGCAAAAACACCCGAAGCTGTTGGAATATGCAAAACGTGCGACAGGCTTTCGTGACAAGCTTTACATACTTTTCTTAGCCTCTCCGAATTGGACAGATTTTCACCGACAAGAACTTGTTCTGCACCATTCTTCAATAGTTTGGCCGATTTTTTCTTTAAAA
>JBFWYS010000457.1:0-3632 GCA_050186175.1 Pseudobdellovibrionaceae bacterium | reverse complement strand
TTCTCTCGCTTAAAGGGCGTTTTTCTTTTCAGCAAAAAGACTTTTCCCTCTCCAATCAATTGTTTTCAAAGGCTCTTGAACTTGCCTCGCACGAAAGAGAGAGATCTCAAGCGCTTTTTGGATTAGGGCTATCCCACTATTATTTGGGTTCTCAAGAAACTTCTTTTTCATATTTTTTGTCGCTGTATGAAGGTTCGAGAGAGCTCGAATTTAGAGCCAGCGCACTGAATTTTATGGCAATGATTCACAACTCGAAAAATCAGTTTTCAGAAGCCTTCGGCATGATCGAGAAAACAAAAACGTTGGCAAAAGACGACCGCAATCTCTATCTCCACGTTTATGCATTAATTATTGAAGCCGAGTTTTACCTGTTAAAAGGAGATTTTTTCTCAGCGCAGAAAGCAGTTTTAATGGCCGAAGTCTTTGTGCCGAATAACTACGTATGCGCGGCAAAAAACAAACTTTCGTCTCTCAAAGAGAAGATTGCAACAAGTCTTCAAGAGCCTGGTTTTGAAGTGGTTGAGTCTGAGAGTCAAACGACGGTCAAAACTCCGGATCATAGTGCGGTCGATTTTTCCTCGCAGCCCATCCTCTTAAATCTTCTCAAAACTTTAGCTGGGTCTCCTCGCCGAGTTGTTTCGAAAGAAGAGATTGCAAAGTCGCGTTGGAGCCAAGACTATCATCCGCTACATATGGACAATAAAATTTATGTAACTGTCCGAAGACTCAGGAAGCTACTTGGCGACAACACAGAAAAGCCCGTTTTTATTCTGAAGAAAGAGGATGGATATGTTCTCAATCCTGAATTTCGTTTCACTCTATTTCAGCGTAAATATTTTGAAAATCAAACAGAGGCTCGGTAAAAAAAAGAAAAGATCACATGGAGGGTAAGATGATCTCAAGTAAAATAGTTTTTAGTTTCATGTTATTAGTGAGTTCGTTTGCCTCGGCCACGGCCGAGGAATATATCGTTTCTCCAAAAATGATTCCCTTTGCCTTTGGCAAGAAGGAGTTCTCGGTCAAAAAATTAACTGAAGCGGAGGCGAAAGACCTTGGGGGACAGGGATTTAACATCGAGAAAAATTCAACTGTTAACATTCCCGGTTTTGAATCCAAGGAAACACACATTCTTGGCGAAGTCGTATGGCCTATTGGAGTTATTAAAGCCGACCAAGCTCACAAACTCGAAAATGGTCGCGGCAAAAACGTAAAAATTTGCTTGATCGACACCGGCATTAATAAAAAGCATCCATTAGTTGGCTCTGCCATTCTTGAGGGAAAGAGTTTTGTTGAGGGAACCGAGCCAAGTGATATATCGGATTCATTTTTAGATCACGGAACATTGGTTGCAAGTCTTATTGTGGGCCGCGCTCACGAAAGTTTTATTGGAGTCGCTCCGGAAGCACAATTGATAGTAGCAAAGGCCTTTGCAGAAAATGGCTCATCGTCGATGTTGCAGATTTTAAATGCGTTTCAATATTGCATGGAAAAGTCTAACATCATTAATATGAGTTTTGGCGGCGGAGGCTCTTCTCCCGCCCTCTCAGAATTGATGACTCAAGCTCACGCCAAAGGCATTACTCTCGTAGCCGCCAGCGGAAATAGTCCCGGGCTGTTGAGTTATCCCGCGAATGATCCAGCTGTGATAGCTGTTTCTTTTGTGAATGAAAATGGGCAGACGTCTCCTTACTCACCCACCGACAGCAGAATTAGTTTTGTAGCCCCAGGAATTGACATCCCGGTTCTGAATGCGGCCTTAGAAACAAAAATGCTCTCGGGTTCCAGTTTCTCGGCAGCGATTGTATCGGGTGTTGAAGCCATCCGCCGCTCACGAGGAGCAAAAAGTTTAGTCGCAACTCCACTGCCTCTCCCTGAAGACCAACAAGGTCACGGTTTGATTGATGCTCTTGCCACCGCTTTGAATTTAAACCATTTAGCTTCGTCGAACTAACTACGTTTCTTTTCCGATTTCGAGCCCACGTTTTATTGCAGAACGTGGGCTTTTATTTTTGCGAGTGACCGAGGCGTTACTGAACTACGAAATCTGAGAAATAAATGTCTTTGATCACGCCATCATGGAGAATATCGTTTAATGCCAACGTAATTTGATCTTTTAAGAAAAGTTTCCCTTGGATTGTTTCCAGTTCGGAGTAATTTTTCTCGCCTAATAGTTTTACGATTTTATCGCGGGCTCGGACACGCATGTCGTCGCTTACGACTTCCTCAAAACCCTCTTTGCCCAAAAGCTCTAAGTTCACTTCCACACGAATGGCCCTTCGTGGTTCTCCGTCTAAGTTTACTGTGAACTTTTCCATTGTGAAAATGTAAGGACGTGAGTCTTGCTCTTCAATTTTGGCTTCGAGATTTGGTTTTTCCATCTCTTCTGTGATTTCAGGATTCTTCCAGCCTAAAGTCCCGGCGTAGACCATGTAAGCTCCAGCGCCAGAGACCAAAAGATTTACGAGCGCAAATATAGGACCCATCAGCTTTTTCGCGCCATCACCCTTAGGCTTCTCTTGTTCGCTCTTTGCTCCAGACACAAATACCTCTTTAGTAAGTCGTGACTTGTTACAAAAACTTATCGGATTTCCAAGACCTAGACTAAAGATCTGAAATGACTAAATTATTAAAGAATTCTCAGAAATCCGTCGAAAAATAAGACAATCCTACGCGAGTTCGCGAACTTGACAGGACAGGTCAGACAGAATTGTAATAACATAATAGGGATGGCTTTGAATAAATTTATCTTAACCCCAGCTCGAGTTCTTATTCTGGCGGCTGCAAGCTCCACTATGACCATGCCTGAATTTGCATTTTCTCAATCTGAAACAAAGATTCCCAAGGCTTTAGTCCAGATGATTTCAAGCCCGCACTCTTCACCAGCCGCTTTTGTTGTTGATAAAGAAGCTCGCACCCTGACCATCTGGGAAACCGATGGCGAGAATCTCAAAAAACTCGCTGAGTACCCAACTGACATCGGAAAAAGTGTCGGCGCAAAATTAAAAACGGGTGATCACAAAACTCCTGAAGGAATTTATTTCTTCAATGATCGCAAATCTGGCAAAGAACTTCTTTTTGATTTGTACGGAAGCCTTGCCTTTACAACGGATTATCCAAATCATTTTGACCAACTGGACGGAAAGACAGGTTACGGAATTTGGCTTCATGGAATTCCCGACAGCGTTCCGCTCACTCGCGGTTCTCGAGGCTGTGTGGTTGTTCGCAATGCCGTTATTCAAGAAGTAGAAAAATACATCAAAGTTGGACAAACTCCGATTTTAATTTTCGGTAAAGTTGATTACGTCTCTGCAGATCAACGAAAAGAATTCCAGAAGAAGATTACTGACTTCATAGAATCCTGGAGAGCTGCTTGGCAGTCGCAAAATATTGATCAATATATTGCGTTCTACGATTCTTCTTTTAAAAGCCAAGGCATGAATCAACGACAATGGAAGACTTATAAAGAAGGGCTCAAGAAAAAGTATGAGTTTATCAAGGTCGGTCTTACGAACGCTTCGATTTTAAATCATGGCGATCAGTTTATCATTCGCGCTTTGCAAAACTACAGCTCAGATCAGTTTTCAGACTTCGGACAAAAGACACTCTTCGTTCGTCAAACCAAAGATGGATTC
>JBFWYS010000456.1:0-3636 GCA_050186175.1 Pseudobdellovibrionaceae bacterium | reverse complement strand
TGGACTGCATGATTAATGAATGCATAAAGGGACCCATCAAAGGTATGCATTTCACTGTTGCCAAAGTTTTCTCTATATGAAGGATGAATTCCTTCAGCCGAATAGGCAGAACTCAAAAAGGAAAGTATTGTAAGTGCAGCAACGAACTTTGATATTTTCATGACTTCATCAAATTGCAACGAGCATTCCTGCCCGGGCGCTTGCTTAAAAGAGATGGAACATGAACCAATCGCTTTTTTTTGATCAAGCTTGAATATATTTCAAGATGTAAGGTCTCCAATGGCAAAAGTAAAATTTCCAGTAGGTATTTCAATTTAATCGGGTCTCAGGTAGTTTCTCCGAACTTTTTATCTAAACTCTTTTAAGGAGAAAATTGTGACAAGATTACTTTCGTCTGCTCTTTTGGTTATAGGATTTCATGCTTCAGCATTTGCGGGAGTTTTAACTCTTGAAAAAGGCCCGACAGCTGTTGAAAACGTGAATGTGGCAAAGTCAGCAACTATTGGTTTTAACGGTAAAACTGAAACATTAGAAAATATCGGCGCGGGTTTGCGCGCGAAAAAAGTATTAGGAATGTCTGTAAAGGTTTATGTCGGACAATTGCTGATAAGTGCTCCTACAAAATTTTCTCGTGATCCTAAAAAAGCTCTGAGTTCTTTGGATGGAAGTGATGTCGTAGCCATGCAGCTGACGTTCTTAAGGGATGTAGAAGCAGATAAAGTTCAGGTTTCTCTTCGTGATGCCCTTGTTGCGAATAAAGTTGATTTGAAAAAGCCAGAAATTAAGGCGCTTTTGGCTGCTGTAGTCCAAGGCGGAGAGGCCAAGAGCGGGAAGGCTCTTGTTTTCGTAACAAAAAAATACGCTGATGGGTCCGAAGTTTTAGTTTATGAAGCCAACGGTGGAAAAGCCGTTACCATCAAAGGTGAGAAAGGTTTTACTCAATCAGTTTTCTCGATGTGGCTTGGTGTTCCTGCGGACGAGGGTACGGCAGCTCTTAAAGAACGCGTCGTTAAAGGTAACTAATTTTTAATCTTTTATTGAAAGTGAGACTTTTGTGAAAAAGATTTTTTTAGCACTGAGTGCAATTGTGGTTTTAAGTGCCTGCGGAAAACTTAATGAGATGCTCGACACCCCTGAAAAAATGGATGGTATGAAAAAGACCATGGGGGAAATGAACGGTGGAATGAAGAAGACCACCAACGGCATTCATGACCAGACCCTTGCGGTCTCCTTAGAGCAATTGATGGATAGCAAAAATTGGGATGTTTTGACGCCGGTCCCACTTAAGATGATTCCTTGGGGACGTAAGTTCGCCGAGGAGGCCACAGCTCAAGAAGTCATTGAATATACGTATTTGGTTCTTAAAGAGATCACAGACTCGAAGCGAGTGGCTGGAACAGATCTCGAGATGAATGATATTCCTTACGATCTCGAAAATATTCTTCCTGCTCGTACTGAAAAACTAGCCAAGTTGATGGCGCTTAGAATTATCGCCGGTTTTATCCAAGAGGAGAAGCTAACTGAAATTATCTCGACCCATATTTTAGGTAAGGGCGGCGAAGGCTCCTTGCGTTTTGAAGACACAGCTTATGTAGTTTTGGCAATGCGAGCAGAGTTTTTAAGTGATGTCTTGTTGGACAATTCCGTTTTGGCAACTCCGCTTAAAAACGTAGGGATTGTTGAAGAGGCGATTGAAATGGCCGAAAAATTAGATCGTATCGGAAAATTGTCTTTTGTTGAAAGAGTTGCGTATGATGTGCCGATTAAAATGAAAGTTAATACTGGAGCAGAAGTTCAAACAATGGAGTTCGTAGTCTCTTATAAAGTGAAGGGGGACAAGATTGCTGACACTTGGAAGCGAATCCAAGTGGGAATCGAAACGGACTTAAAAGTTGACAGCCGCTCGGTAGGTTCAAACGAAGCCGAAAATAAAAAGCTTGCCGCCTCTGAAGCTGCCAGGGCAAAAAAGGCCAATGCAAGGGTCGCGAAGTATCTAAAGAGCTGGGAGTAAATCGTTTGTAAAGGCAGGATCAATTTCTAGAACCCACATTCTTTCACGGGATGTGGGTTTTTTTATAGAACCATTTCAAGAGACAAATTCACTCCAGGATTCCCCTCAAAACGATGTTCATGCTCAAAACTTAAGTAGCCCAGCGCGCGCAAATAGACCCAATCATTCCAGATCTCATGATGATAAGAGGCATTTAGGCTCGATGAAATCAATCGCCAGCCATTGCGAGGGTGAAGGTTGAGGCTTGAAATTCCAACACTAATAACGACAGCTTGAGAGTCGGCAAGAAGATAAGAGAGGCTAAGTCCGTGACTCAGCCTTGAAGTGCCCTGACTGATTTGCCAAGCGATTTCATTACTAAAACTCAACAGTAGAGACGGAGTCCACTGCCAAGAGTGAGAGAGGGAGGCCGCTGTTTGCCACTGATCTCGATAGGACCAATCAACTTCAGAAGAAAAACTATAAAGAATTTTTTTACGCTCAAAATCCTTTCGAAGTCTGCCGCCAACAGAAAAATTTGTTAGGTGACGAGCTGAAATGTGCTTTTCGAGAGTGAAATGCCACGGATCTTTTTGAGTGTCGTGGGAATCAGGATGAGCTGCTTTTGTATCGGCTTGGTGCGCCGGACCCGATTGATCCTGATGTGGCGCCGTCAGATCTTCTTTGATCCGATCCCATTTTCTTTGAAGCCAGTCCTGTGACTCTCTTTGCCATTCGGTGACTTGACCCAGTTTCAGATTAAATTTTGCTGAGAAGGAGGGAGCATGACGGTTAAAGCGACTGTAGTCTTCTGTGCCCTGAAGTCGCAAAGTGCTAGTCGACTTATGATCGTCAGAACGATCACCTCCGATAAGTTCATCTAAATGATCCGCAAGTAAACGCATGTCGGAGGTCACATTTTTTCGAGTTTCGTTATCCTGAGCAAATGCTTGGAGGGAGGTAAAAAAGAGAATAAACAGGAAAATTCTCATCGGGCAAAAGCGGGGAATGAATTGGTAAAACCAGTAAGTAACATTTGAATGCCAATGCAAAAAACAATAAAGGCCATAAGTCGATCCAGAACCAGGCTCCCTGAAGGGCCGATTTTTTTGATAACAGAATCTGAATAGACAAAACAAAAATAGGTCACAATGAGAACTGCGACTAAAGAAGCAGCACAAATCGACATGCGAATTAAAATCTCTGATAAATTTCCTGAATGGGAATGTGCACTCAGCGTGATAAGAACAGAGATTCCTCCGGGACCAAGAGTTAGAGGAAAAGCTAGAGGATAAAAAAGTGAGGAGGAAACTTTTGCTTTCGTCTCTTTGTCAGCTTGTCGAACCGGCGGATTGAGAAGTTCGAGTCCCATGCGTGCAATGATCAAACCTCCAGCCATCTGCGTGGTCGGAATCGAAATTCCCATGAATTTCAAAATCCAACTTCCTAAAAAAAGAACGGCGAGTCCGAGAAAAAAACAGGAGAGAATGATAGAAATAGAATAACCCTTGCGTTGACTAAGAGTGGCTCCGGAAAAAAAAGGATTAATGATCAAGGCCGTGCCGATGGGATTGATTAAGGGAAAGAAAGAGCTAAATCCCAAAGCGATGAGAGAAAAGTGTTCGTTCCAATACAGCATGGCATAA
>JBFWYS010000455.1:0-3649 GCA_050186175.1 Pseudobdellovibrionaceae bacterium | reverse complement strand
CTCTTCCGATCTGAAATCGATCTAAACGCCGTCTCCGCCGCCACCGATATCAACGTCGCCCTTGGCTTTAGAAACCAAGAAATCACGATTCATTCGGGCAATTGTCGTCAAACTAATTTCTTTGGGACAAGAAGCTGAACAACTTCCTGTCGTTGAACACGCTCCAAATCCTTCTGAATCCATTTGCTCAACCATTGCATTCGCACGAATATATCTTTCTGCCTGTCCCTGAGGAAGAACTCCTAAATGGGTCATCTTCGCAGCTGTAAAAAGTGCTGCTGAAGCATTCTTACAAGAAGCCACACATGCGCCACAACCAATGCACGTTGCTGCGGCAAAAGCCTCGTCTGCATCAACTTTGGGAACTGGAAGACAGTTTGCATCCTGAGCGTTTCCTGTATTTACAGAAATAAATCCGCCAGCGGCGATAATACGATCAAACGCAGATCGGTTCACCATCAAGTCTTTGATCATCGGAAAAGCACGTGCACGGAATGGCTCGAGAACCACCGTTTGGCCGTTGTCAAAATTTCGCATATGAAGTTGGCAAACTGTTGTTCCTTTTTGAGGACCATGGGCATTTCCGTTAATCATAAAGCCACAAGATCCGCAGATTCCCTCTCGACAATCGTGGTCAAATGCAATCGGATCTTTACCTGTAGAAATTAAAGTTTCATTAACCTGATCGAGCATTTCTAAGAATGAAGAATCTGGAGAGACATCGGAAGCATCGTACTCTTCGAACTTTCCCTGTTTATCACCGTGCTGTCGCCACACCTTAAGTTTTAAATTGATATTTTGTTTTGATGACATAGTAACCTCTACTTGTAGCTTCGAGTTGCGAGTTTAACGTTTTCAAATTTCAATTCTTCTTTGTGCATTTCTTCTGGTTTGTCTTCGCCTTTAAATTCCCAAGCGGCGGCATAACAGAAATTCTGATCATCACGAAGAGCTTCACCGTCTGGAGTTTGATATTCATCACGGAAATGACCTCCGCAAGATTCCTTTCTCTCGAGTGCATCTCGGCACATTAACTCACCAAGCTCGATGTAATCTGCTACTCTTCCTGCTTTTTCGAGTTCAGGATTCATGAAGTTCTTTTCTCCGGGAACGCGAACATTTGTCCAAAATTCTTTTTTCAAAGTCTGAATCAAGCCGATTGCTTTTTTGAGGCCAGCATCGTTGCGAGCCATTCCGCAATACTCCCACATAATTCTTCCAAGCTCTTTGTGGAAAGACTCGACCGTTCTCTTACCGTTGATCGACATCAGTTTGTCGATTTGTGAGCTGATCGAATTTTTTGCTTCAACAAAAGCCTGATGGTCCGGCGTCACCTTTTCCATCTTTTCACTCGCGATATAATTTCCGAGAGTATATGGAATCACAAAATAACCATCTGCCAATCCCTGCATCAATGCAGAAGCGCCGAGACGATTCGCTCCGTGATCTGAAAAGTTCGCTTCTCCCAGAACAAATAATCCTGGGACATTGCTCATCAGATTGTAATCAACCCAAAGTCCACCCATGGTGTAGTGTGGAGCTGGGTAAATTTTCATAGGCTCTTCGTAAGGGTTCTCACCCGTGATCTTTTCGTACATATCAAAAAGATTCCCGTATTTTGCCGCTACAGCATCTTTTCCAAGTCTTGAAATTGCATCTCGAAAATCCAAGTAAACGGCTTGTCCAGTTTCGCCAACGCCGTGACCTTCATCACAACGATATTTTGCTTGTCGTGAAGAAACGTCTCGGGGAGCTAAGTTTCCAAAACTGGGGTAAACTCTCTCTAGATAATAGTCTCTTTCTGCATCTGGAATTTGATTGGGATGGCGCTTATCACCTTTTGCTTTAGGAACCCAAACACGTCCGTCATTGCGCAAACCTTCTGACATCAACGTGAGTTTGCTTTGATTTTCACCGTGCACAGGGATGCATGTTGGATGAATCTGCGTAAAACAAGGATTTGCAAAGTAAGCACCCTTTTTGTGAGCTCTCCATGCTGCTGTTACCGCGCATGCCATAGCATTAGTCGAAAGATAGAAAACATTCGAGTATCCGCCTGTACAAAGAAGAACAGCATCTGCTTCGTGAGTTTCAATTTCGCCAGTAATTAAATTACGAACGATAATTCCTCGAGCCTTTCCGTTAACAACCACAAGATCTAACATTTCACGACGTTCAAAAAGTTCAACCTGTTTTGTCGAAACTTGTCTCATCATCGCCTGATAAGCACCATACAGCAATTGCTGACCCGTTTGTCCTCGAGCATAGAAAGTACGGGATACTTGTGCTCCACCAAAGGATCGATTTGAAAGCATTCCTCCGTACTCGCGAGCAAACGGGACTCCTTGTGCCGCACACTGATCGATAATATCGACAGAAACTTCCGCTAGACGATGAACGTTACCTTCGCGTGCACGAAAGTCTCCGCCTTTTATTGTGTCGTAAAAAAGCCGGTGAATAGAGTCGCCGTCATTTTGATAATTTTTAGCTGCATTCACTCCGCCTTGAGCAGCCACAGAGTGGGCTCTTCGCGGACTCTCATGAACACAAAAAGTTTTTACTTTGTATCCAAGTTCTCCCAGGGTTGCTGAAGCACTCGCACCAGCCAAACCTGTACCCACGCAAATAATTGTGTGCTTTCTTTTATTCGCTGGGTTCACTAACTTCATATTAAATTTATGATCTTCCCACTTTGTTTCGATATTACCTGAAGGAACTTTTCCGTCGAGCATTGCCATGATGACCTACCTCTTAAGCTACAAAATAAACGTAAGTTGGAATTGCAATAAAACCAGCCACAATAAGAACTGCATACGCATAACTAAATTTTTGGATCGTATGTTCCCAAACACGATTTCTTAAACCTAAAGACTGAAATGTCGAATAAACACCGTGACTCAAATGAAAACCCAAGAAAATCAGCGCAAAACAATACCAAACTACATACAACGGATTGCGGAATGTTTCGATGACGAGTTTATAAATATCTCGCATCTCAACCCCGCCGTGAGTTACGACATAACCTTCTGCCATCGCTGGGCCCAAAGTAAATGTTCCAAGATGCAAAATAATGAAAACTAGAATCAGGCTCCCGTGAAAGGCCATCCACCGAGAGGCAAAGGCTGCTTTTTTCTGAGCGTTGGGAATAACCGAATACTGCTGCCCGCCTCGCGCTCGCCGATTTTCAATTGTGATGCAAATAGCTGCGAAAATATGCGCTAAAAATGCGGCTAATAATCCGCCGCGAGCTACCCAAACCAATTTCGTGCTCGTTAGTCCGTGACTGTAGAGATTAAACGCCTCTTCTCCGACAAAAATCAGAAGATTTCCAGCTAAGTGAGCTGCGACAAAGCCAGCCCAAATTAAACCTGTAATCCCCATGATATATTTTCGACCAACGGTGGTATTCCAAAAATGCATTTTGTGCGCCATTTCGACCTCAGATGTTCATTTGACTTTCAAATTCATACGCCCGCCCAAGTAGATTGTCTACTTGAGCTTGAGTTCCCATTTTACCGAAGGTAAATAATCAGTTCACCACCGAAGGTAAATAATCAGTTCACCTCCGAAGGTAAATTGTCATTCCTTCATGGCTCTTTCAGGATATTGCGGAGCGTTTTTAGAGGTCAAGAAGTCTTTGCCAGAGGAG
>JBFWYS010000454.1:0-3651 GCA_050186175.1 Pseudobdellovibrionaceae bacterium | reverse complement strand
TTTATGGGTGATTCTCTTGAAGGAAAACGCAAATTTATAATCGCGACTCGTGAAGAAGGACCAAATGGTTATCTCACGAGAGTGATTCATAAATGTATCTCGAACGCCACCGTTCTCTCAGCAGTTGATGGCCTCGATGCCCGAATGAAAATCAACAACGATGTTCCTCACGTGGCCTTTCTTGATCTCGATCTCGCCAAAATTTCGGGAGAGCAACTTGTGCAAACTATTCTGGCCGATAAAAGTAAAGCTGACATGGCCATTGTGCTCGTGAGCCAAGTTCCTGAAAAGGAACTCTTTGTCGATGAAGTTGCAATGGGACGAGTGCAATTTCTCTCGCGTCCCGAACAAGAAGAGAACGTAAAAAATTGTGTTGTTCGGGCACTAAATTTTTGCTCTCGAAAAACAGCAACTGAATTTTCTCTCCGCTTTTTATCCGAAGGCGAAGTCCTGATTCGCGAAGGAGAAAAAGGGGAGTCCGTGTACATTGTTAAAAAAGGAATTCTTAAAGCCTCGGTGATTCGCGATCACGAAGAGCTCTTTCTCGGCCAAGTAGAGCCAGGAGAATTTGTTGGCGAGATGGCTTACATCAACGGCGGTCCTCGATCCGCAAATGTCACTGCGTCGACCATGTGCGAACTCATTGAAATTCCGATGGATCATTTGGACCATCTTCTTTTTCAAAAGCCAGCCTGGTCTCGCGCGCTCATGAAAACTCTTTCGAAGAGAGTAAAAAAAGCAAACGAAAAAGCCTCAGCCTCTTGATTCACTTTGAGACATCTCAAAATGAGTTGCAAAAAAATTGACAGGTATGCAAGCGAAAATTGTTCCGACTCCTCTTAAAATTCAATGTATTTGCAATGAGTTGGCTCCAAGTTTGCTGTTTTATCTTCGTAAGAGGTTTTGTTTATGAAGAACTTAGCAATGCTTATTTCAATTTTAGCTCTTTTGTTAGGATATCAAAATTGCTCCAACAAAAAAGTAGATGATGTTTCTGCCGTGGTCGCCTACCAAGGCGAGGTCTTTAATACATATCAGTCAGAACAAATTGTTTCTCTCGAATACTGGCAAGTAAATCCGGGTGTCTTGGTAAATGGAGAAAAAATAGAAGACCATATCCGCGCGACTTTCGACCACGCCGTACGGAATATCGACTATGAACTTTTTCGCCAAGCTCTAAATAGTGACGGCTCTTTTAAAGGAAGCGCAAAAGTCCTCTGCACAAAAAGACTTTCTGTTCAAGACTATAACGACGTTGTTAAAGCGATTGCCGGCTCTGTCCTGATCAAAGATAAAGGCACAGGAAATTCAGGTGCAACTAAATCCAATCTCGCAATTAAAGATACTAGTAATGTCGTGCGAGTTATCGGCTTCGACACTGCAGATGACGATTACGGTGATCAGGTCGTTTACACACCATCTGAAATGCAAAACTGGTTTGAAAAAAGTGCAGCAAACTTCTGTTCGGGTCAGTAAAAGTATTTATTTGCTTATGCATCTACCGAATATTTGTACTTGCGAAATAAAAAAGACGACTCTTTCGAATCGTCTTTAAGCAGGGCCCCCGTTCACACGGAGTTTTTCATTTCACCACAGGTGGATGTAAAATCAGACACCGAAAAGGTGAATTAAAATCTTGTACAATAAGGTCTCGAGTCTTAGTCGTCTTGTGGGCTATAAGGAGTTCTTTGTCTCTTAATGCTCTCAAGGGACTGACCCATGGATTTGATTTCGTCCTCATAAGCTTTGAAAACAGCGTCTTCTACAATTTCGCGAGTTTCTTGATTGAGGGGGTGCGCGATATCGCGGAATTGTCCGTCTTTTCTCTTTTTGCTAGGCATAGCTACAAAAAGACCGCCCGTTCCCTGAATTATCTTCAAGTCTCGAACGACAAAGCATTCATCGATTGTGATTGAAACATAAGCTTTCAGCCGGTCCTCATTAACTGGGAAGACCTTCACTTCAGTGATTTTCATTTGTGTCGCCTCCTGGTTGATCATCTACGATGTAAAAATCAAAATGATGTTCTATTAGATTTAACGGCGACCTGGACTAAAAACTTAAGACCTCAGTCCAGAAAATTTTATTGGTTGATTTAACACCGGAGTAGCGTCTCAGAGTGAGACTAGAGATGAACCGATTTTCTACGGTGTTTGAAATTGAAACGAAAATTTTCAGGATTCAATTTAAGACTTTTCTCCTCAGCTACATAAAAAAATCAAATCGGAAAGATCAGCAACACTGGGCATGATGCCCAGTGTTGCCAGGAGTATGAGGTGACGGGATCGTCCTCATGAGAGGATGTCTTTCGTCGTTCTTACTCCCCGGTCTCCATCGTCACGATCGTAACCATCTGTCCTCTCGCAATTCGCAAAGTATTTTTTCCTCTTTTGAATTTTTTAAGAACATCCGTGGCCTTATTCACCGGCTCACGGTTGACATCCAAAATCACATCGCCCGGTCGAATTCCAGAGCGGGCGGCAACACTCTGTCTATTTACATCTACAACTACGGGCTTACCCAAATGAGTTTTTGGAATATCCATTTCAGCTCTCATCGATTCAGGCATATCTGTCACAGTGAATCCCAAATCAAAAGGTGCTTTTTGTCCAAAATACTTCTGGGCTTTTGGCCGGGCCGGTGGGAAATCCGGCGTTTCTTGAACCGCGATTTCAAGAGTTTTCTTTTTGCCGTCGCGAATGATTTCCATTTTTGCCTTTTGACCTACGGTCATCCCAGCAACCGCATTTCGTAAATCAAAAACAGTACGAATCTTGCGACCGTTAAACTCGGTTACGATATCATAAATTTTTGCTCCACCAACATCCGCAGGACCTTTTGGATCCACATCAGTGATCACCGCTCCGTCTGTTGAATCCAGTCCTAAGTAATCGGCGGCGCGCTCATCAAGATCGCCCAAGTGAACTCCGAGATAACCTCTTTTGACCTTTCCAGTTGTCTCAAGCTGCTCGACAATCGTTCTCACTTCATCAATAGGAATCGCAAAACCAATTCCCTGTGCACGTGCATCGATCGCCGTATTTACGCCGATCACAAGACCCTTGCTATTCACAAGTGGACCACCCGAATTGCCCGGATTAATACTCGCATCCGTTTGCAAAAATGGAAATTGATTGAGTTCGCCAATCTCTCTGCCTTTTGCCGAAATAATCCCTTTAGTCATAGTGTGACCATGACCATAGGGATTTCCGAAAGCCGCAACCCACTCGCCAACTTCCACATCCTTACTCACGCCAAGGGGAGCCGATGGCAAATCTTTTCTCGCGCTAATCTTAATCAACGCGATATCCGTTCTCTGATCTTTTCCGATCACGGTCGCTTCGTATGTTTTGTCCGCGTTCTCTGTCAACTGAACATTGATAATGTCGGCGCCATCGATCACGTGATTGTTTGTAATAATCAAACCATCAGAGCGAATAATGAATCCTGTTCCAAGTGCTTGCTGCGGCCTAGATTTAGGCATTTGAAAATTGGGACCATAAAATTGCTCCAACATTTGCAAGAGCGGATCTTGTCGCATTCTTCCGCGCGGTAATGTTGTCGTCGAAATATTGACCACGGTCGGATTAATAGACTTCGCGAGTTCAATAAAAAGATTACTCGGAAGAGCCTCTCCCAACTTCATAATAG
>JBFWYS010000453.1:0-3651 GCA_050186175.1 Pseudobdellovibrionaceae bacterium | reverse complement strand
TTCGACGAGTCGGTTTAGTCAAATAGTCAAAAACCGAAACTTTATCTTCTTCAGTGACAGCGGACAAAAATCCTTTGTCAGCCAATTCTTCGAGTGCCTCCGCCAAATTTTCGATCTCCAAATATTTTTGAAAATCAGTCCGCGCAAAAATCTCGCCTTTGCGATTGATCATACGTACGTAGGCACATTGAGCATCCTCAGAGAGTCCGCGAAAATCTTTTAAAAACGAAGAATGAGATGGTTCGAAAAGTTTTTGATAATGTGTTTCCAAGAACTCAATGAGCTCAAAAAAATGTGTTAAATAATATTTTGCAGGAAGCACAGGCAATGCCATAACTTACACATTACTTACATATCCGTTTTAGTCAAACAAGAGCGAGACTCAGGGCCGGGTCGGAGTGTCAAGTCACCCAACTCAACCACTCCCAGAGTCCTAAATTCTCGTGACTCTCCACACAATGAGGGGCATATCCATATAAATGAATTCCCCTCTCAAAAAGTTATTTGCTGAACTCCGCCCCTTCAGAAAGCAAATCATTATTATTCTAGTTGCGGGTGTCATTCTCTCGATCACAACAACAAGAATTATTCAGGTCTCGAAAGAACTCTTCGATGCGATTGAAGTTCGCAACTCCGATGCTCTGATTAAAGGTTCATGGACAATTTTAGCTCTCGCTTTTGTGGCGAGTATCGCTCGTTATTACCATCGTTTTCCAAGTAACTATGTTGGCGATCAAGTTGCAGTTCTCTTACGCCAAAAAATGCAGGCGAAGTTTTTAAAATTGAACCTTACCTTTCACAATAACTTTGTCTCTGGTTCGGGTGGCTTACTTTCAAGAAGCTTGAATGATATCTCGACGATCCAAAACGGTCTCAACATGATGGCCGATTTTGCGAGTGAGCCGATTTTAATGATCGGCTTAATCAGCTTGATGTTCTATGCCAATTGGAAACTGGCAGCGATGGTTTTCATTGCGTTTCCTTTGATTCTTTTATTTTTGCGATCAACGGCACGAAGTCTGAGAAAGTACAGTCGCCAAGGACAAACAGAACTCGACACTCTTACAGGAACGGTCAAAGAAAGCCTCGACGGACTCAGAGTTATTCAGTCATTCGGTCTTGAAAAGGTGATGGAAGAGCGTTTTTCTAAAACGGCACAAACTTATTTGAAATTCCGCAGAAAAGTTCACATGCGTGGAGAAGCTTCGGGACCTGTTACTGAGCTTGTGGTCACTTTTATTATCGTTTTAATTTTCGGATATCTCGGTGTTGAAATTTCAAAAGGAAATGCCACTTTTGGAGATATGATTATGTTTGTCGGCTCCTTGTTGGGTCTCCAAAAGCCAGTCAAAAAACTTCAAGAGAGTTATGTCAAACTCCAGCAAACAATGATTTCTGCGGAGAGAGTTTTTAGTCTTCTGGCGGACACTAGCGAAGTTGTTGAAGCGCCAGACGCAGTTGATTTTCCGAAGAACTGGAAAAAGATCGAATATAAAAATGTCAGTTTTGGTTACAAAAATAAGTTGGTTCTTAAAAACTTCAATCTCACTCTTCACCGTGGCGAAGTGATTGCCTTGGTGGGAGAAAGCGGAAGTGGAAAATCGACCGCCGTAAATCTTTTGCAGAGATTTTTTGAACCGACTTCAGGACAGATCTTGATCGATGACACGCCTCTCTCAAAAATCAAACTCAAAGATCTCAGAAAAAATTTAGCTCTCGTTACGCAAGACGTTTTCTTGTTCAACGACAGTGTCGCTTTTAACATTCACTCAGGAGATTTTGAAAAATCACCGGAGCTCATCGAAAAGGCGGCAAAATCTGCGAACGCACATGATTTTATTTGCGAAACCCACGATGGCTATCAGAGCCGCGCCGGCGACCGAGGCACTCTCTTCTCTGGAGGAGAAAAGCAACGGATCAGTATTGCACGCGCAATTTTGAAAGATGCTCCCCTTTTGATACTCGACGAAGCTACAAGTGCTTTGGACTCGGCGAGCGAAAAAGAGGTTCAAGAAGGTCTTGAGCATCTGATGGAAGGTCGTACGGCACTCGTCATCGCTCACCGTCTTTCAACAATCACAAAAGCCGATAAAATCATTGTGATGAGAGACGGAGAAATCGTTGAATCTGGAACGCATCAAAGCCTTGTCGATTTAAAAGGTGAATACTTCCGATTCCGCTCTTTACAAACGACATAAAATGACCGAACTTCCAAAACGTCAGACTTTTCATCTTGCAGAAAATTTTGAAAGACAAATTTCAAAGCTGTTGTCTGACTATGGACTCCGCATCTCAGACTCTCGCAAAATCGCAGAATGTGTAAAAAGACTTTCTGATTTTTTTATCGACAATCCTCTTGGCGAAACCCCTTGGAAAGAGTCTTGGGCACAAATTGCATACATCAGCTACTTTGCCCCCTTAAATTTTTTGCGCAATCAGGCTGTCGTCGCTGAAGCCAAGCAGAGAAACTTTTTTCATGGGCTTGAGACCTTAACTGATTTCGGCGCGGGCCTGGGAAGTGCTGCGTGGGCCATCAATGAACAGCATTCATTTAAAAAAACCACATTAATCGAAAAAGCAGAAGCCTGCCGCAATCTTCAAACGAAATTTTTGTCAGAGCTGAATTTTTCTCAGCAAGCCACAGTCAAATCTGATCCGCCCCAAAAAGCTCTCTGCTCATTTAGCTATTCCCTTACTGAACTCAAGGCCCTTCCGAAATGGGCTCTGCAATTTGAAGCTTTGATGATTGTAGAACCATCCACTCGTGATGACGGCAGAAAACTTGGGGATATTCGCAATCAATTGATTCAAGCCGGCTATTCGATCATCGCTCCATGTACACATCAAAAAGCATGTCCTCTTTTAACTCAATCAAAAACCGATTGGTGCCATGATCGCATTCACATTGAACTTCCGGAGTGGATGCAGGACGTGGAAAAAAATCTTCCATTCAAAAATCAAACTCTGACCATGAGTTACCTTCTCGCACGAAAAAAAGATTCTTTTAAAACCCAAGATCTCTCAAACTTTGCACGACTCGTTGGCGATGCTCTTGTTGAAAACGGCAAAACCCGCCAACTCCACTGCCGCGGTGAAAACCGCGAGTTCATTGCGTGGATGCACCGGCATTTTCCAAAATACCCGGGGCTTGACCGCGGGATCCTCCTTAATATTTCTGAACTCGCCTTAGAGGAAAAAGGACTCGAACTTCGAGTGAAAAAATCCTCTGAAACCTAGACGCAAACTGGCAATTTTTGACTTTCGCCTCGGGTCCCCTCAAAACTATTTCGTCACTAAGGAGTATGAATGGAACCAAAAAGAACCCCGCTTTGCGAAGAGCATATAAAAATGGGCGCACGAATGGTCGACTTTGCTGGTTGGTACATGCCTGTTTCCTATGCCGGAATTCGCGAAGAACACGATAACGTTCGTAAAAACGTCGGTCTTTTTGATGTTTCTCATATGGGCGAAATTCGTATTAAGGGCCCGAAGGCTCTCGAGACTGTTCAATGGCTGACCACGAATGACGTTGAAAAACTTGAACCGGGACAAGCGCAATACACGCTGTTGCCGAAGGAGACTGGCGGGCTTGTTGAGGATCTCATCGTTTACTGCGTGCGCCAAAACGTTGAGTATTGCCTCTGCGGACTT
>JBFWYS010000452.1:0-3656 GCA_050186175.1 Pseudobdellovibrionaceae bacterium | reverse complement strand
TGGCGAATGAGAGATAAAATCAATACAGGGTCATTGCCATTAGCCGTGTCTCGAACCAAATCAAAATACCAATTTGGGTAGAACAATTTTAATCCCGAGTGAGTTTTTAGACTAGGATCTAAAGAGTTCACGCGACTTAAAATACGGAATTTGTTGAGACCGTCGTCCAACTGATTGTAGAGCGTAGCGACATAAAGCTGGAACTCGAGTTCAGTGGCATCAAGAGATTCAGGTTTGATCATTTTTAGGCAGCGCTTCGAGTTTTCACGATCACCGATTAACAACAAAAGTTCAGCGGCCTCGATTTTAGAATTGATGCCGAGGTCTTTTGACGACCGAAAAAGAACAAAAGGTTCTTTGCGTGCTTGTGCAATTTTAAAAGGCTCATTTTCATTTGCCGCAAATGAAATCAGAGTATGAAAGCTAAGGGGAGATTCTTTTAAATTTGTCTCAGCTTGGGCTTTGAGTTGCTCTGGCTTTTTGATTCCTGCTTTTACTTCGCAGTGAGCTTGCCAGTAATTGGCGCGCGTGTGCAAGAAGCTGACGCTTGCATCTTTTTTAAGGTTTTCTAAATGAGGAATCGCGCGAGGGCAGTCACCTTTCCAGATGGAGATCATTGCTAGTCTGTATCTCGCGCGCATGGAGGATTCGTCGGTTCCGCAAGCGGCCGCGCGCTCGTAGAGTTTTGTACTGCGATCGACCCATTCCATTTCTGGAAATTCGTCTTCCGATTTTGAACCGAGCGCCGTCAGCATCCCAGTTCCAGGGCAAGCTTCTGCCGCAATAGCTTTATCTGAAAGAGTTTGAACTTTGTTTTTAGCAGCTCCTTTGAGTGCAGCGATGACGTCGTTTAAAGAAGCTTTTGAGAGTTCGGCGAGATCTTCTTTTTTGATCCAGCCACGAACTCGTGCCTTGGGGAGGCGCTTTACTTTTTCTTTTTTCTCGGAGCTACCAGTTCCGCTATCGAGTCCCATTAAACAAAAAGAAGAACTTGTGTTCTGCTCGCAGGCTTGAGCTTTAGCAGCATCAAAACCGCGTGATTTTGCAGTTTTAGAAAAAGTTTGTGCCTCAAGTAAAAGAGTTTCGGTATTTGTGTCCAGGTGAGCGGAGACCATTTTTTCATTGATAACGCGGGAGAGAGCGTAAGAAGAGAGACTTGCGATTCCTGGGGTGAACTGCTGCGCATGTGGTTCTTGAACGCTTGAGCACGATAGAAATAAAAAACTAAAAAGCGTTAAAAACAATCGCACGGTCAATCTCCCCCACAAACTCACTATCGGTTCTCGATGATTGTCTCTGAGGGCTAGATTCTTGTGAAGTTCACCACGAAATCGATCCTCAGTTTTAGTAGGATAAGTGTTTTATTTTGAAACACCTAAGATAAGTTTTATTTTTAGACCGCAGTCCGCGACTACAGTCTCAATAGCTGTACGCAGCTCCGATTTTGTTAAAGAACGAGCGCTCATGACCACAACAGTTAAGTACCGAAAAGAAGTAGCCACAAATTCGTAACGCGTAAAGTTACTAGACGTAATGACTAGTGGTTTCAGGTATTTATCTCAAAATGGACGTTGGTCTAGGTCGAGTTTTTTGATACTCTTAATGTATGAACCAGCCTTTAAAGGTGATCCACATTCGAAGATGCCATGTTTGCGGCGAGGTGAATGAGTCCGAGCATGGCACTGTTCACAAGTGCGAGAATTGTGGGAAGCATCTTGCGCCGTTTTATTATTTCGATGAAAGTAAGTGTATTCCTTTAGGAGATGCTTTGGACTCTGAAAAATCAGAAGCCAAACAAGATTCCTATTACAATCCGATTTGGGGGCTTTCGGCGTTTTGGTAGCTCCTTGAAAATAGGGAGCTCGGTTCGTGAAAGTTAGTCTAGAAGACATCAAAAAGGCAAAACAAGTTATCGCTCCCGTCATCAAACACACACCTGTTGATATTTCGGTGAGTGCCTCAAAACTTTTAAGCAGCGAAGTTTTTTTTAAATACGAAAACCAACAGATGACGGGCAGTTTTAAAATTCGCGGCGCCTACAATAAAATTTCAAACTTGAGCGCCGAGGAAAAAAGCAGAGGCGTCGTCGCATCGTCTGCCGGTAATCACGCACAGGGCGTGGCTTTTAGCGCGACAAAACAAAATGTGAAATCCACGATCGTAATGCCGAAAACGGCTCCTTTAATAAAGATAGCTGCGACAAAAGATTACGGAGCAGATGTTGTTTTGGCAGGAGAGATTTACGACGAAGCGTACGAACACGCGCGCCTACTGGAAAAAGAAAAGGGCTACGTCTTTGTTCATCCGTTTGAAGATCCACATGTGATCGCGGGCCAGGGAACGATTGGCCTAGAAATTATTGAAGAACTTAAAGACCTAGAATCAATTGTGATCCCGATCGGGGGGGGCGGATTGATTTCTGGAATTGCGACTGCGGTTAAAGCTCTAAACCCGAAATGCAAAATTTTTGGTGTTCAGTCGGAAGCGACTCCTGGGATGGAAAAGCTGTTTCATAAACAGAGTTATCAGGAACCTAAAAAACGAGTTTCAACAATTGCAGATGGTATTGCGGTAAAAAGACCAAGCCAAATTATGTATGACAATTTTATTTCTAAACTTGTCGATGAAATTGTAACTGTGTCTGATGACGAAATCGCAGAAGCGATCGTTTTCCTGATGGAAAGAAATAAAACAGTTGCTGAAGGTTCGGGTGCCGCTGGAATGGCTGCGGCCATGAATGGAAAACTAAAACTCGGCAAAAAAACCTGCATTCTTTTAGGCGGTGGAAACATCGATCTCAACATGATTGCAAAAGTCATCGAGCAAGGACTCACCCGCAAAGGAAGACTGGTAGAGCTTTCTGTGGTGGTGGATGATTTGCCAGGGAATTTAAATCGCTTAACTGCTGCAATCGCGGATCTTCGTGCAAATATTTTGCAGGTTCACCATGATCGCGTGTTTAAGGGTTTACATCTTCGAGAGACCAGGATCAATTTTTTACTCGAGACTACAAGTCAGGAGCATGTCGAGCAGATTCGGACGGCGCTTTTGAATGCTGGGGCTAGGGTGAGTTAGAGCATTAAAATGTTGGCCCAAGACTAGGGAAGTTTTTCTGTAGACCAAGGTCTTGTTGGGTCCTAATGAGCGAATCTAGATTTATTCTGAGGTCATTGAGAATTCAGCTTATTCACGAGAATATATATTATATGAAGTATATCTGTCTTTTTACTACCTTATTGATGTCATTTTGTACATTTGCAGTTGAAAAAAGAATTTCAGTCAAGGAAATGCAATCCATTTTACGTAGCCAACTCCCAAGAGAGTTATGTGGCGACAAACAATATTTTCGCGCTTGTTTCTCTTCTTCAAGAACAGAGTGCCTCAAGCAGGGAGCAACGGTAACAGAGACATGCCTTACAAGAGGCGCACGTTTGCCAGCGTCGTTCAAAAGTGATCATCAACTTACATTGTCAACCTATGCAATTGGTCGCTGCGCTGGAAAAGATCTTGAGAAAAAATTATCCAAATATAAAAAAGAGAATAAAGAATGTTTGAACGCCAATTCGTGGTGGCACTAGCCGCCTTTTTAACTTTTGAGAACGTCTTTGCCCTATACACAGAAGGTACAGGGAAGGATTGTTTTGGTTCGCCTGCGA
>JBFWYS010000451.1:0-3664 GCA_050186175.1 Pseudobdellovibrionaceae bacterium | reverse complement strand
AGATCTTCTGGCTCTTATACGCAAAGAAATAAATGAAAACCTAGAAACCTTACAGGAATTTGATCTGAGGATGCTCACAACCGAAAAATCCCATCAATGCGCTGGATAAAAATGGCCAAACTCGAGAACCCTGATTTGCGAAGCAAATCAGGGTTCTCGTCCGACCCACAAGACCTTGTAAGGTATAAAAAACTCATGGAGGACGAAGTGGAAACTGCTCGAAAACTCCCCAATGAAGGGGACCTGTTTCGATCTTTTGGCTGCGAGTTTTCTTTGTTTAGCGCATCGCTGAGCTGTTTGAAATTCCAAACTACAAGACCAAGAAGTTTATTTAAAGCAGAGCCCTCTCGACCATTTCATAAATCGGACCCGAAATAATTCCAAATCCAACCACAAAAATCGTCACCACAAAAATCAAAACCTTCGTTGCAATTAATGAATGAGGGGCTTCATCCGCCGTTCCTTCTTTCATGTACATCACGACAACCGGTCGTAAATAGTAATAGACGCTAATCACGGAATTATTCACACCCCAAAGAGCTAGCCATATCAGGCCCTCTCCAAGAGCGGCCGCAAAAAGATAAAACTTTCCGAAAAAGCCAACAAGGGGCGGAATCCCTGCAAGGGACAACAAGAATACTGTCAAACACATGGCAAGCATTGGATGTTTTTTTGCAAACCCAGCCATATCCTCTGTATTCAATTGAGTATCTTCATTTTTTTCAAAGATACACGCGATCGCAAATGCACCTAACGTCATGAGCGAGTAGGCAATCATGTAAAATATGACGGCAGAGGCACCTGCAACAGGCGCTTCACTTATTCCCGTAGTTATAATTCCAACAAGAATATATCCGGAGTGCGCAATACTTGAGTATGCTAACATCCTTTTAAAAGTGTCTTGAAGAACTGCAGCTACGTTACCGATGATCATTGTGAGAACAGCCATCCACTGAAGAATATCTAACATATTCTCAGAGTACATGAGCTCACCTGTCATGATGATTCGAAGTAATGCCGCAAATGAAACGGCCTTTACAGCCGTTGCCATGTAAGCAGAAAGCGGAGTCGGTGCGCCTTGGTAAACATCTGGAGTCCATGCATGAAAAGGAGCGATCGACACCTTAAAACAAAATCCGAGTGTCACAAAAGCTAAACCAAACAAGAAAATTCGGCTTGTTGCGATCAAATCCGGAGCGATTTTTACAATCGATGAAATGTAGGTTGTGCCGGCAGACCCAAAAATAAAAGAGACTCCATACAAGAAGATTGCAGAAGCAAGGCCGCCCAAAATGAAATATTTAAACGCGGCTTCTTTAGAAAGCTTTTCCTCGTGACTCATAGCAATCATCAGATATAGGGATAACGACATCATCTCCATGCCGATGAAGACCATTAAAAGATCTTGGGCCGCCAAAAGAAATAACATCCCATTCGCCGAGCTCATCGTTAAAAACATAAGCTCAGAGAACTGTCGACCCTTAGTGGCTTCGTTTTCATAAAGCAAAATACAAGCGCCAGCTGCAGCCATCAAAGCTACAAAACCCATTGTCATCGTAAGGCCATCAAAAATTAGAGCCTGATAGAATGCGAGCTTACTTTCGCCAGAGAAAACGATTAAAAGTCCCGCTGCCGTCGCAATTCCGCCCAAGCATTGAACTAATGTTGCAAAAGCTGGTTGTTCGACATTTCCTCTCATGACTTTGATAAAAATTGGAATCAAACTTGCCAGAAACATTACGATCATCGGAGAAATCAGCAGGATATCACTTAATCCTATATCAATCGTCATTTGCCACTTCCAATATTGAGTTCATAGTTCATTTTATTTTTAATCAAATGCTCGATGCTCACTTTAGAATAATCAAGGAGCGTGCCGGGAAATAATCCCATCCAGAAAATAAGTACCACAAGCGGAGTGAGAACTCCGATCTCTCTCCAAGAAAGATCGTGAAGAGGGTGATGTTCATCAGCAACAAGTTTCCCTTTTTGTCCAAAGAACACTCGCTTAAACATCCAAAGCATATAAACAGCACCGAGAACAACACCCGTAACGGCAGCGTAACCAACGGCATTGTTAGCCTCAAATGACCCAAGAAGAATCAAAAATTCACCGACAAATCCATTCGTCATCGGAACCGCAATCGAAGACAGGGTCACAATAAAGAAAAAGATCGAGTACGTTGGAAGTTTAGCCGCTAATCCACCGTAGTCGGCGATTTGTCTTGAATGGGTTCTTTCGTAAATCATTCCGACCAACAAGAATAAGGCTCCAGTGCTCACACCGTGATTCAACATTTGGTAGAGGGCACCGGTAACGCCATAGGTATTCATTGCGAACAATCCAATAAGGACATACCCCATATGGGACACAGATGAATAAGCAACTAACTTTTTGATATCCGGTTGAATCATCGCCACCAATGCGCCGTAAATAATTCCCACAGTTCCTATAAGAAAGAAAATCCACGACCAGTGCAGAGCGGCCTCAGGAAACAGAGGCAAAGCCATTCTGATAAAACCATAGGTTCCCATTTTTAACATCACAGCCGCAAGGACCACGGATCCAGCAGTCGGTGCTTCAACGTGCGCATCAGGCAACCAAGTATGAAGAGGAAAGACCGGTACTTTAATTGCAAAAGCGATTGCAAACGCAAAAAACAAAAGAGTTTGAGCATTAATAAATGTCCCGCCAACAAATGGTATTTGCAGTTTATAAAAATCAAGAAGGTTTGCAGTCATTGCCCCAAGCTGATCTTGGGTTAAGAACATCATATAGATGATCGCAAGCAACATGAAAACAGAGCCTGCCATCGTAAAAATAAAAAACTTAACAGTTGCATAAATTCTTCGAGCTCCGCCCCAAATGCCTATCAGAAAGTACATGGGTACAAGCGCTAGCTCGTAGAACAAGTAGAAGAAAATTCCGTCAAATGCTAAGAAGGTTCCGATTAAGGCCGTTTGCAGCAAGAACAAACAAACATGAAACATTTTGACTCGCTCTTCAATTGCCGTCCAACTTCCTAAAATCACGATCGGCAAAAAGAATGTCGTAAGCATGACAAGCCACAAAGAGATTCCATCGATTGCTAGAAAATAAGAGATTCCGAATTTAGCAACCCAATCAAACTTTTCGACCATCTGTAAATCGGCGGTATTCGGATCGAATTTAAAAAGAATCATCAAGCTGATCAAGAACCCAATAACAGAGAATCCGAAAGCTAATGGCCGAATCGTTCTTTGATTGGGCCAAAGCCAAATAATGACTCCAAAAAGCAAGGGCAAAAAAGTCGTAGCAGTGAGTAACATTTATTACCTCATTAAAATCACAGAAAGTGCGACCACAATTCCAATCGACACATACATTGCGTAGGTCTGAGTATTTCCATCTTGTAAAGTGCGCGCTGTTTGTCCCACTCCCTTAACAAGGTCAGAAATCCAATACGTTGTTTTGTCGATGAAATTAACGTCTATATAAAGCCATATATTTTTTCTCAGGGTCACAAGAGGATTAATGATCCGACCATAATAAAATTCATCAACAAAATATTTGTTATAAACTAGCTCGTTGACCGGCTTGTTCTTGGCAAGATAACGATCTGTTCGTCCGGGCGCCATCAGTTTTAAGTTGTATGCAACTTACGCATTTATACTTGCAACTGGT
>JBFWYS010000450.1:0-3664 GCA_050186175.1 Pseudobdellovibrionaceae bacterium | reverse complement strand
AGACCTTATAAGAAGTTTGATAGATTTAGGCCCAATTGTTTTAAACAACTCCTCAGAGGAAAAGTTTGAGAGCACTCTCAAGCAAGCAATTGATGAGTGCTTAAAGGGTACTTTAAAGAACTGTCTAAACTAAATAGAATCTGGTCCGAACGTTAAATAGTTTATGCTGCCCGTAGATCAAACTCAATGTGGCCATACTCTACCACCGGGGTTTTAACTGTTCTGCCTGAGACTTTGGATGTTTTAATGGATAGAGCCCCAACAGTTTCAAAGAACATTATGAGCTTATTAAGGTTCGAAACATCCATGTCGACTATTTTTGCTAACTCATACACTGACTTTGGTTTATGAGTGAGTATGGCCGATAATATTCCCAAGTTCTTCACAAAACGATCGAAGTCTTTTTTATTATCGAATGAAAGTTCGAAGTGATCTCCTTTTAAACGACCTTTTCGAGCATTTTTTAAGGCCTTCTTAAAATCAGAAAGCGTCTCACTTGATGACTTAATTGAAACAATTAGTTTTTTCATAGCTTCACTCCTAATTCTTTAAGAACCCAGTTTTGAAAGTCTTCGATTAACTGATCATCATTAACATAGGTATAGCTGAATTCATTGTCGTTAACATGAATATGCGGACCTTTAGGATGATGGTTATCCATCAAAACGAAAGATCCTGTTTTCAAATCTTTGCAGATAAGCCCGTACTTAATGCCGTCTGGGTATTTTGCCGACTTACCCCACGTCATATATTGAAAGCTCAATAACATATCGTCCATGCAGATTATTTTTTGCGTAATATCTGAGCTTCGCCTTCATATAGGTATAATATGACCTATATAGGTAACTGTCAACCTATATGTGCTATTGCCTTATTGGTAGACGCGCATTCCTCAAAATCCAGTGCCCGTAAGGGCGTGGGAGTTCGATTCTCCCCGGGGCCACCATAAGTATAAATAAAATTTAATGTGGTTCTTCGGTTCTTCTCGGTTCGTGGTGGGTAATTCCAAAAAGTCATTTAAGCACAAGCATTCTTCTCACTTAGCTCTCTAGAAAATCTGGCTCTTCTCTTGGTCTCCCGATATTTGCGAGATCCTTTTTGCAATAAACTTAAGGTATGAAGACTAACGTAACTCTTCTCAAACCTATTGCTATTCTATGGAGTTGCCTGTCGATTTTTTCGACACCTGCCTGGCCAAATCCAGGAGGCCCAAAATGCTCGAGTGTACTCATGGACATCATGAGGGACTCTCGACCGCAAGGAAAGCTTCAGTTTGTCCGCAAGCTCAGTGATGGTGATGGCAACACTGGCGGTAACTCTCAGACTAAAATTATCGTAACTGACCGCTCTGGTGATTTATGGGTTTTAAAAGCCGATCGTGGTCCCATAGAACTGCAAACAGGTGCTGACGTTATTGCGTCTCAAATTTATCGTAGCCTGGGCTATGCGGCCGTCAGATCTTATATCGTACAGTTTGAGGGACAAAGGTATGCGGCTACTTCTTATTTGGGGAATCGCTTACCATTAGATCGATTTTTAAATGACATTAACACTCCCGAGTTCCGCCAACTTCGAATCTTTGCTTCATTTCTTAAAGATTGGGATCGCTTGCGTGGCACCCATAATCTTGCCTTGGGAAAAGGAAAGTTCGGAATCATGGATTTTGGCGGAACCCTAGGGTCGAAAGCCTTAGGCGATCCCAAACCTGGAGATGCTTTTAGTCAACAAGTGGGAACGTTTGAGCCTACAAACAATGGACAAAAAATTCTAGAAGATTTTCATGTCGATTGGATTCTTAAATCTCATGCGTGGCATAAGTTAACAGTCAAAGATCTTAAATCGGCAGCTGCATCTCTTAGAACACTGACAAATAATGAAATGAAAAAAATAGTCCAATCGGCAGAATATTCGGATGCGAGAGACTCGCAATATCTTTTACAGTCACTTATTATTCGAAGAAACGCTTTGATTGAATTCTTGGAATCTCAAAGAGCCGTCGCATGGCTAAAATCGAAAGATGAAAAATTTGATGTTGAAAATGATATCGTGCAAAGCCCGGAGGAGACTCCTTATTATGCAAGTAAACGTCCGAGTGTTGACGAAAATTCGGAGTCTGCACCGACCTTCACAGGTTCTGATAAGTCGATTTTGAGGGACCTAAAGGGTGACGCAGTCATTAGTTCCTATTTAATGGCACGATCTGTGATCGAAGACTCCAAGCCGATTAAGCAACCAAAAGCCATTGCCGAACAGTCCAATAAACTTATCCTGGATTACATCAAAAACGGTGTGTATGAACGATTCTCAAACGAGGACCTCGGCACACTTCGTACTTATGTCGATTCAGGAAGTAAATGGAAAGCGATGAATAATTGGCTAAGCACCAAAGAAGGAAGTCGACTTTATAGCGTAGAAAATTTAAAAAAATTCCACGACTCCCTAACAACCGTTATGAAAAAAACGGAGGGAGCCGATCACCCAAATGATTTCAATCGTGGCGCAGTTATGAAAAGCACAAAATACCTAAATGCCGTTGGGAAAACATTCAGAGCTTCTAGAATGTGGTCCACAACTGTGGACCCCGCTATTGCCAAAGAGTTTGCTACACCAGACAGGGACCATCCTGATTATAGCTCTGATCTTATTACCGTTGTTTACAAGATTAAATTAGCAAAAAAACACGTGACGGGTGTATTTATTCCGGGCTTGTTGTGGATATACAATAAGAAGAACTCTGGAGCTATGCCGGTTTCGCCGAATATTTTGCATGAGGAAGAATTTTTGATCCATGATCAGACTAAATTCAAAGTGGTTCGGTCACGCGAATCGAGAACCAAAGATGGCTTCAGATATATCGAGCAAGAATTGGAATTAGCCGACTAGATTCGATTGATGCAGATAACAATGGTGGGACTACAAAGTCAGGATTCAAAATAAAAAAAGCTCGATATTCGGCGCTTAGGGTCCACCAAGTATAAGTATAAACCCAAATCGGAAGTTAGCGCCGTGGAAGCAATATTCTTTCATATAGAAATAGCGGTCTTTGCGGGTTAAGTGTTCACACGATCCGATCTTATAGGGACACGATAAAGCTGTTGTTAAAGCAAATATCAGAAATAAAAAAGTGTAAAATCCAAGCAGTCAGTTTAGATGAACTGACTGCGGAAAACGTAAAAATATTTTTAGGTTCAATTGAAAAGCAGCGAGAAAATAGTGTCCCTACACGAAATCAACGATTGGCTGTGATAAAACGTTTGTGCTTTTTTGCTCACTCAAGATATTGCTCGCGGCAGTCAGCTCGAAAAAATCTCGCTCATCCCGATAATGTAGTCCCAAAAATTCAGACCAAAGGCGAGGTGTAAAACCTAGTCGTAAACTTCTTTTCGGTGTCCAATTTTCACGATTAGAACTGTCTGCTCTTCTTCGTCAATTTTAAAAATGATTCTATAATTCCCCACCCGAAGGCGGCGCAAACCTTTAAGGCTGTATTGTAAAGGCTTCCCAAATTCGATGGGGTTTGTTGCAAGTTTTTTTTCAATTGCCTTTTTGATCTGTTCTTTGTCACTTTTGGAGATAGACTTAAGATCATCCTTAACAGAACTTACGTATTCAATTTTGTACACAATTAGTCCCAAATATCTTCATGGCTCAACTTTTTAAATTT
>JBFWYS010000449.1:0-3666 GCA_050186175.1 Pseudobdellovibrionaceae bacterium | reverse complement strand
GCCGCGGCTCGAAAAACTGACACAGTCTTTGTAAAAAGAGAATGTGGGAACTCTAGAAAAATGGCTCGTGAAGCTGTTCATGAAGCCCTCGAGCGGGGCCAAAGAATTGCGATTTTTCCTTCAGGGACGACCTCAATCTCTGAAAGCAAAGTCTGGCGTAAAGGAGCTTTTGAAATCGCTTATGAAAAAGAGATCCTCGTTCAACCATTTCGGATTTCTTACTCTCCTCTGAGAGAGGTGGCTTATATCGACGACGATTTTTTTCCAACGCATTTAGGTCGCCTTTTTCGATTGAAGCGAATTCAAGCGAAAATTGAATTTCATCCACCCGTGAAAATTACCGATCCAATCAAAGAATGTCTCGCTTGGAGCAATTGGGCGCGCGAAGCCTTAAGGTGAGGGGCTCAGCGGTCAGCATTGGACCGCTGGCCGGGACTTTTTTTGATTTTAGATGACGCGAAC
Source organism: Pseudobdellovibrionaceae bacterium (assembly GCA_050186175.1). Lineage (GTDB taxonomy): Bacteria > Bdellovibrionota > Bdellovibrionia > Bdellovibrionales > Bdellovibrionaceae > JBFWYS01. The sequence goes on along the minus strand of JBFWYS010000449.1, from coordinate 3,204 downwards.
TTGGCTCGCTTGAGGGCCTTTTTTGCCTTGAACGACATCAAATTCAACTTTAGCGCCTTCTTTAAGGTGCACGCCGCCCGTATCATTCGCATGAACGAAGACATCCTTGCCTCCATTATCTGGCGTAATAAATCCAAAACCTTTGTCCGCATTAAAAAACTTTACTTTACCTGTCTGCATTTTCTCTCACTGGTTAGGAACCCTTGGGTTCGTTTGCTAAGATTTTCTCCTATTAATTGGAAAAAGTCTCTATATTCAACACTTAGCTACTCTGCGCCTACGCCATCCATCCATCGTTTAAACAGCGCTCGAAGATTTTTATGTTCTTGTCTTTCGGCCTCCGTTCGCGATGGGAACCCATCAGGAGGCATTGGAGCCAGCTCGATATTTTTCTCGGGTGCGTCATCGGGCAGGTCTTGTGCGCCACCGATTCTTATAAAAATATCCATCGCTTTTTGATGCTCGCGGATTCTGCGTTCATTTCCGATGTCATCGTACCATCCAAGCTCAAGGCCTCTGGCGTTTTCACCAGTGTGGCAACTCGCACAGTGTTTGTCGATCAGGCGATCTTGGATCAGCGAGAAGATCGGAGGTTCAGGTTCACGCAATCTTTCTTCGAGCGCGTGCTTCAAGTTTTCGCGACGCCGCGCCTCATCGTTGCCAGTTTGCGTTTCTCCATCAATCTCACGAACAGGTTTTCCGTCGCCAACTTTTGGATCGTAAAAAACGCGAAGAAGTTTGCGGCTCTTGTCTTCGGCAATTAAGAGACTTCCATCTGGCATCATTGAAACCCCTACTGGGCTTCCTTGAAGTTGGGTCCCTCTTGCATCCCAACCATAGACGATTGAGAGAGGAACTCCCGTCGGCATTCCCCGATCATCTCTCAGGAAGGTCACCAATCGATGTCCCTTTTCTTCGTATCCGTGTAAGGACATGATCACGCGGTTTTGGTACCAAGCCGGTAACATGTTTCCTTGATACAAAAGGGCACTGAGAGGGGCGGAGTGCGGAGGCAATAACAAGTAAGGTTTCTCGTAATGGTCGCAATTGTGCCCGGCCCACTCTGGATTTACCAAGTTGTTGTCATAACAATAAGGCCATCCGTAGTGTTTTCCCGGCCTGACGATATTTAACTCTTCATGCGGAAGTTTTTTGGTGTTGAGTTGTGGATTGAACTTATCGATCGCATCTCGCCCGTTCTCAGCTTGCAATAAGACTTGGCGATAAGAATCCCATAGGAGCACCATGGAGTTTCTAAAACCACGCGAGTAGATTTCATAATTTGGGTCGTAAGTGCCGTTCGGAAGCGCACGATACTTTCGCACGAGAGCCTGGCTTTTTTCATTTTCTTCAACTTCAGGACAGTTTCTTAATATATCTCCTAGACTTCCGGATTTTTGGCAAACGTTAGTTGCGGAGCCGAGATTTACAAACAAAGAGTTCTCGTTATCGAAAGTAAAAGCTTTAAGCGGGTGAAGTCCTACGTTTGGAATATTGTCGACCACCATTTCAAAAGTCGATTGAGGATCTGGAGAGTCCATTCGGAAGCGAACGATGGCATTTGGCGCTCCCACATAAATTTTCCTATCAGGCCCCATTGAAATCTGGTTGGGACGATCTACCATCTTCTTAAATTTAGGATTGTTAATCACTTTTGCGTTAAACAGCAGCGAGCGTGTATAACCGCCTGCGGAATTCTTTTTATAAAGATAGATTCTCCCATTCATTGGGGTCCAGCCGCCCATATCAACTAAGAGAATTTCTCCCGTAGGAAGAGCAAGTGCGGTTCTCGGAAAAACCAAGCCATCGCCCGCATCGATTTGTCCCACACAAAAACCCGGTGCAGTTTTAACCTCAACGCGAGGAAGTCCGCCACACTGACCTGTCATCTTGTACACAGACAAAGCTGTCGGCATTCGTTTATTCATTTCGAGGTAAGTGGGCAGATCGTCGTCTAATTTAATAAAGCTGGGTGTTTCGCTTGCTGTTTCAACAACCGGCTTTTCAAGGTGACTGCAGCCGAATCCAAAAACGACAAGTAGACTTAGAATTTTAAAATTATTTTTCATTCCTCAAGCGAATCAGAACTCGGTGAGAAAGCCCACAAAAAAGAGATCTAGGTCGTAAAAAAAGGGAAAAGCTCCCTTTCCATGCAGTATTTGGGGCTGCGCAGAAAGGGAGCTTGGGTTTCTAATTAATCAAGATTCTTCATGATGAACCAGAGGTCGAAGAGAAGTCTTTGTGATCCATCTTTCATCACTGCAACCGACTTGTATCTAGATTCATTTCCGTATTTATCGCGCTCTAAATAATCCTTGTCATAGTTTAAGTCTAAGCGCTCGACACGCATTGAAGCCAAAGAGCGAATTTCTCTATGAACAGAGACAGCATCTTTATTTACATCTGACCAAACAACAAGTCTTGAGTAAATCGGATCTTTGCGGTCGATAAAGCCGTCACGATTTCGATCCCATTTTGCAAGAGCCGCATAACCATTCGCTGCGAACTTTCTGTCAGGACCGTAGGTATTGTCTCCGAATAACTGATCAATTCCAGCAATAACTCCATTTTTATTTCTGATGCCTAAGAACATGTAGTTGCTGTTTTGCGGCCATGAAATTCTCTTTTTTGCGTGTGCAAAAGGGAAAGAGTTTAAGCCCAAGATATCAAACAAAACTCCATCGTTTGGATCTGACATTTGAAGGCCCAAATTCTCCTGTCCCACTGGAGTAAAGTCGATCATCAGCGGAGTCACTCTTTTGTTGCAAACGATGTTCGGATCTGCAACCCGATCTACGAGTGTAGTTTGTTGATTAGGATATTGCTGGTCAGGATTGACATCAGCAATAATTTCGATTTGCTCCCGCATAGTTCCGTCCCATTCAACAAAAAATTCTTTGTTTGAATAGACAATGTCTTTGCTATGTGTGGCATCTGTGATTTCAATAAAGTACTCTTGTGATCCATATAAATCGCAGGAAGAAAGATCAACTTTCTTATTTTCCAAGAGGCCGTCTTTAACTCCCATCGTTAGATCACACATTACATTTCGTGTATTGTTTAGTTCCATGATGCCGATCTGAACTCGAACTTCAGTTGCATTGCTTAGATTCATTCCGATCGTTTGTGAAAGGCTTGTTGAGCAAACAAATTGAGTCTCAAGTGTTAGGAACCGCTTTGGTGGCGCCGCGATTGGCGACTGAT
>JBFWYS010000448.1:0-3674 GCA_050186175.1 Pseudobdellovibrionaceae bacterium | reverse complement strand
CCTTCACCTCGAAATGTACTGATCTTCTTTTTTAAAATTTCTAAATCCACTGCGAACCTCCTTGTTGGTGAACTTGAAGTTACCACATTGGATCAATTTGAAAATGTGGGGAACGTGGACGATTTACGAAATAAATGAAAACCTAGAAACCTTACAGGAATTTGATCTGAGGATGCTCACAACCGAAAAATCCCATCAATGCGCTGGATAAAAATGGCCAAACTCGAGAACTCTGATTTGCTTCGCAAATCAGAGTTCAGAGTTCTCGTCCGACCCACAAAATCCTGTGATGTATCAAAAATTCGTGGAGGGTGAAGTGCAAACTGCACGAAAACTCCCATGAATGGGGTCAGTTTTCATTTCTTCAGAAGTCTGGCTGATCGTATTTAACTTCGACCGAACTTTCAGTGGGCCTTTCTTCAATGAAAGCCTTTATTTTATTGAGACTTTTATAAGGTTCAATATCTTGACCACCCCCACCAACCACAACCTTGGTGTAATCAACAGTGGCGATCGGAATAAGGGCTCGTGAAGTCTGTAGATAAAAGGTTCGGTATTTAGAACTTTGATCCAGAAAATCTTTTATTTCTATAACTCCCTTGAACCAAATATCTCTCTTTAGCTTTCCATTTTCTTTTTCGTATTCCTTCATAAAACAGTCGATGCGCGCATCTGGCAATGTTTTGCAGGCAAGTTCGACACTCGTGGGAACAAGGTCAAACGCATCAGTCCGCCTTGAACATTGATCCTGCACGGCTACTCCGACGATCATCAAAATAAAAACAGCTGGATACGAAAGATTCCAAAGATTTCTCATTCGAGCTGTACCAAAAGCAGAACGATCTTTTTTCTTTTGCTCCCAATCTTGAGCCGCAGCGGCAACCAATTCATCTGCCTCTGCAATTCCTCGTAGCTTTTCTAGAATTTCCTCAAGTGGTATCGACATGAGCCGAGATTCGATACCAATGCAGCTTTTTTTGAAATCCTCCTGCTTAAGAAAAAAACGAATTTCTTCTGTCACCTTCCATTTTGAAAAGGTTCTTCCGCGCCTTCGTGTAACTGTTTCATCAAGCTCTCTGACAACCTCTATCTGAGCAATCTCCGACCATAGAATCAGTTGTTGCTTAAAACCATAACGACAAACACGAATTCCTTTTGAGTTCGCAGAAATGAGAGGCTTTTTTGACAGTAGCCTCACTAGAAAAACCGAGGCGATAAGAATCAGAAACAAAATCGCCAAAATAAAAACAACTAAGGCGAAAATCGAAGATGCACCTTGTTTGAAAACTAAATAAATGAGCAAAAATGCAAGGCTATAAGAAATCAAAGAGAACAGAAAAAGCCGAATTTTATTCGGGTAAATCTTAACCATGACCAATGTTACCCACGCCCACCCGCAATCCAATTTTTAAAATCTGCGTGCAGCTCTTCGCGAACGTTTGTCCAATCACCAAAAGTTTTTTGGCGGAACAAAGTAACCCAGTCGTACCACGGACTCCTCTTACCTGGTAAAGCCCAAATAAAATACGGAAGCGCAGGTACGATAACCCAAGTTTTTTTACCGAGTGCTGCGGAAGCATGTGCCACACTTGTGCAGGAACTAATCATTAAATCCATATGTTCCATGGCTGCGGCCGTGTCCTCCCAGTCTTTTAAGTGAGGACCGAGATCGATGATCTCTTCCGGGAGTTTGATAAGGCCATCATCTCTCTGAAAGCTGTAAAGCTGTACTTCTGTGTTTTGCTTTAAATCTGTCAGCAGCTCGACTGGAAAACGGCGCAACTGTTGGTGTTCAAATTGTGGGTTTCCGGCCCAACGAATTCCTACTTTCAACTTTTTTGAATTGAGAAGAGATTTCCACTGCTCCATTTTTAGGGGAGAGGACTTTAAGTACGGTTTTCCGGAGATATCCGAATATTCGTAGCCAAGCGCATAGGCCGCAGACATCCCACTCAACCAGCTATCATGATAAATTCCGAGAGCGGCCTCGCGCTGAGCAATTGCCGAAATCCATTTTTGATGAGTCAAGAGCGAAGCCAAACTAGGAGTGCAAATTGCGGTAACATGGCACTCATATTTATCAATAAGATCTTGACCAAATCGAAGATGAATAAGTTGATCACCCAATCCACCTTCGAGCACGAGATGAACACGATGGCCTCGGCCGTTCGATCGATCCCAAATTTTTCGTGTGGATGGGAGCGGAGGATGACCATAAGTATTTAGGGTTCGTCCGTTTTCGAGCAAAGCCATTCCTTCAGAAAATTTTCCGCGCTTCAAAAGATGCCAACCCCGATTAAACAAAACTCGCGGATCATGGGGCGCAATTGCAATGAGCTGATTCGATATCTCATAAGATTCTTCCTCGCGACCAAGGGCATTCAAAAAAACTTGGAGATTGAGACGGCTATCAACAGGACTCGCTGTAAGTTGGCTGCGCAATGCTTCAATGGCCGCCTCAGGACTTGGAAAGTCTGCCAATAAAGACGCCACTAAAGATTTTTTTTGAGGACCGCTGTTTGCCATATTAAATTAGTAACACTTGAATATGGAAGTCGTAACAAAAAAGTTTGACGCCCTCTTAATAGACTCGGATTATCAATTGATGAAAAAGTTTTTGCTTCTTTTGTTGATTCCACCGTTTGTTTGGACTTTCAGTGTAGAGTTTCTCTTTCCCTTTCAATTGAGATCTCACCTGGAACGTCTCCAGACTGAATGCATTTGCCAAATTTCGGTTGGCAAAATTAATTTTGCTTTATTCTCCCCACAAACACTTGAATTACATGAACTAGAACTCAACGGCCAAGTCGACAATCAAGACGTTTGGGTGACCATCCCCTTGGCTCGATCAAAAGTTTTGATCAAATCTTTATTTGCGAAAAATTTGACCCTCTCTAATTTTCAAATTGATTCTCCAAAAATTCAGATTTCAGATTCCGAAAAATCGGAACCTAGTCGCTTCGCATCTGTCATAGCTGAAACGGGGGCCCTAACCTCCAACAAAGGAATTTTGACCGTTCAAAGCCGGGCGCAGAAACCCGTAAGCCTTGAACTCGCTGACGGACAAATCAAAATTTTTAGCGGGACAAATCCAACTTTTGATCTCGCTTGGAAAGGCCGGATGAATGAAGTTTTTTTTGAGGCCCAATCCCGATTCAACTCTGATGGGCTTGTGAACGAATGGACCCTTGAAGGTCGCCGGTCTCCCGGCGCGATTGGAGATGATCAGAGACCGAGGTTGCCAACTCAGGAAGAACTCTCGCCTAAAGAGCGGCGTAAAATGCTTCGCCAAGACGAAGAGAAAGCGTGGACTCAATTTCGAATCAGGGCCAATCGAGATTTAGTTACGGTTGACAAAAAATCCCGACGAAGGACTTCAGGATCTTTGATACGTAGAGAAACTGGAGAAGGCCATTTTTCTCTGGCGGCGCGCGCCTTAAACTCTCTTCGGGAAAACTAGCGCCAATCTAGAAATAAATTTAATTCCGTTAAAAAAACCTAACTCGTTTTAGCAAGCGTAAAACCATTCCCCGCCTGCACTTCGGCCCACGTTGTGAGAGAGCCTATCTGGACAGGGGAAGAGACGTCTGTGTTGGCGCCGTTTCCAACCTGACCAAAACCATTAGTACCCCATGCCCACAAGGTTCCGTCGGTCTTAACTCCGACCGTATGGC
>JBFWYS010000447.1:0-3682 GCA_050186175.1 Pseudobdellovibrionaceae bacterium | reverse complement strand
TAACTTAATATCTTATCCGCCGACGCTTCTGGCGACGGACGGCCACTGGGTAGACGATCAGCATGAGAACATGCAGTTAAAACTATAAACACAAATAACAGAATGGATGTATTTTTTTTCATAAAGACCCTCCGTTAAAGATTAGAAAGGTCTTGAGAAATGAAGTCAAATCAGGGAATAAAAAAATGAGGAACAAGACTTTTAATATTGATCCGAAAAATAGGGGCCACCGAATGCCCCTATAAACACGAATCTAACTTTCTCTTTGGCGAATTTTCTGGGTTCCTCTATCTAACTTTAGTCTGGGTCTTAGCGGTCATTAAAGACTCAAAAAAAGTATTGAAAATTTGGCGCTGTGGCAAAAGGGTGTCTTGGCAGGCAAGAAAAATGATCGGGTTCATGTTTTTAGGACAAGATTGTCGAGAGAGCCAGTTTAACCCGGCTCTTTTTTGCTCATACTCTTACTTTACGAACGGATTTTTCATTACCGCGTTCGCAGCTTCTGCTAGCGTATCTGAACATTGACCTACGGTCATAGTGTACCTCATCGGAATGGATTTCACCGGTGCGAGCCAATCCGTCATGAGGAGTCGCTTTCGAACTGTTGGACTTAGAGACTCATTCAAGGGAGCCGCATTAAACGAAGACGGAACCATATTGACCTCGAGACCCAGCGCTCGAACATGAGCGAGACTAGTGCCCATTGTGTTAGGATTGACAAATTGACTACAGATTTTTGCTAACTTGGGCATACCCGACTGCTTGAGATCTGATGCGGAGATAATTTCCCAAGATCTGTTGAAATCTATGAGAGCTCGGTCTTGCACATAAGCTCCAAAACTTGTGGGATTCAACATCGTCATTTTGATTTTAGTATTGGCAGGGATGGAACTTAAAAAGTAGTCATAGTAATTAGATCCCTTTTGAAGGATCTGGAGAGCGTCCACTTCCTCGGCTTGCCATCCATCTTTAAAAACTAAACCCGTTGCTTGACGGACTAAGAAACTAGACTGCTTATAACCTTCAATAGGTTGGCGAAGGTGACCTGGTTTGTAACCTAAGATCGTTTTTTCAAGTGGCGCGAGATAATAGTTAGCTTCATGCAAGATGAGCGCAACTCTCTGTTCAGGAGCTAACACGGCCAGTAAATTTCTATCCATCAAGACAGAAGATCCAACTCGGGCCGCTATTTGAACAAGAGAATTTGGAGGATAATTCAAAACCGCTTCCTCATCGTCGATCTCCATAATTTCTTGAGATACTGCGCTCCATACGAGCTGCATGACTGAGATATACAGGCGATATCCATACATCGGGTGTTTCGCCCGAATTTCAGTGAGCTTTTTACTCAATAGTTCCGTTGGAAAACTCGGAATACTTTTGAATTTCTTTTCGATCGCTGATTTGATTTGTGGATCAGCGGTAACGTCCTCAAAATAGGGATTCTCTTCGACGCCAGAGTCCACTAAATCCAGAGAATAAAGTTTGCCTCCCAAATAAATTCCGTCGCCTCCGTTGCCGACTTCGCGGCCGGCGTACGCTATCGATCCAGTCGTTATTAAGATCGTAAATAATAAATGTTTCATATTAAACCTCGCTTTTATCTAAACTAAAAAATTGCATTCCTAAAAAATAAACTCGATTTCTATTTTTACTTCCGGAAAAGCGGGAGTTGAATTCGCGCCGGAATCTTTTAATCATGTCTTTTGCCGCCTCCATCTCATTGTCGTTAAACGACAATGTTAAAGACGAAAAGTCCCTCTCTCGAACTGCTTGCTCCGACAACGCCAGATGAGCTTTTTTTAACATTTGTTCGTGATTTTTTCGAATCGCTTCCGAAGGGATGCCCGAAGTGGTGGCGGTAAAATCATCGGTAGCTACCCAGCGCTTTTGTTTTTTACTATCGGACTCCTCTTTCAAAAGACCTAAATTTAATAAGCGTGAAACGGCCAACTCAGTTTCTACCAGTGAAATATTCAAACGCTTGGCAATCCACGCATGAGAACTTTGAAAATTTTCCGTCCCTACGAGCTCTAAAATAGCAAAGTGGTACCAATCTTTGATCATCCGAAAAACATCTTCTTGAAGCTCCGAAACCTCGCGCTCACGACGCATTTTTTCGAGGCGCGACTGAGCGAGACCTCGATTGAGACGATTGCGACTGTGCAGAGCTTCGATCTGAGTCATAAAAATATCTTTTTCTCGTGAGGAAATCTCTAAACTGTTAGCAATTCTTTGCGCCGATTCAACCGACAATCCCTTTTTGTAAGACAACATTTCGTGCAATCGAGAAAAGGGGAGACTGAGATCGCGAGCATATGCACGCAAAGAGTAAGAAGGATTGCGATCTCTTCTCTCCGCAAATTCTTCTTTCAAAGCTTCTCGATAATCTTTATCCACCGAAAACATTTTTTAACCTCAACGAATCGGTAATGTAGAGGACTCGGTCAGATTTCACAATAGCTCGGCGATCATACTGATCCACGAGTTTAGCTGAAGTCGATATTGCCCTATAATTAATGGATATGACTCAGGTTGTATGAATAGAACTTTTTACAAAAGAAAGGAACACAGCGGGTGACCACGAAGTCTCGAAGAGTGTCAGGAAGTGGGCCCTAAAATTTGGCGTATGGTGCGATTGCAAACGGTGGACAGTTGATGAAGCCGCTGAGGGCGGATGCGAATGATTCTTCAAAGCAGGTTATTCGTCGAGTGCTTTCAGAAGAGAGCGCCCTAGAATCCCGCGAAATTTTGCGTCAGGTGGTTCTAAGGGGAACGGGAAAAAATGCGATCAGCGCTTTGTATTCAACCGCTGGAAAAACAGCGAGTGGGTATATGCCTGATCTAACTCAATGGGACCTAGTCGAAAGAAAACAAAGGCCTAACTATGCAGGCTTTATTGGTTTTGCACCAGTGAACAACCCGCGTGTGGAGGTCTACGTCGGAATTTTCGACCCTGACACTGGCACAGGCGGAGCTCATGGCGGCGAACACGCAGCCCCCGTGTTTAAGACGATCGTAGAAAGCGTGCTGAAGTATATGAAAGTAGCGCCCGATAACAAGATGTTGTAATTCGAAAGGTGCCAGGTTGCGGTCTGGCACCTCTTATTTTTGATCGCTCTTTTCAAGTCAAATCTAAATCAAAATTAGTTTATAGTCTTTTTTGGGCTCCTGTTGCTTCGGAGGCTCAAACATTTTCCAATACTGCTCTAAGAATAGAAAATACTCTTCCATCGTCATAACTTACCAGTTTTCAGCTTCTGAATGGTTTCCCACTCTTGAAAAAGATCTGCATATTTTTTTACCAAATTAAGATCCAAACTAGAGTTTTCCAGTAGTTTTTGGATATCGGCTTTATCCTGCAATCCACGAGAAGAATCATTTTTATAGGCCTGAATCTTAAGTCCAATGAGATCTTCGGGACGAAGAACATAAACACCAAGCACCGAGTTTTTCACCGAGTTTTTCAGCATCTCCTGACTCAAAGGTCGATTGGCTAAAAGAATATCCAGAAAACCTGGACCAGAAAATTGAAGAACTTCCGCAGATTCATGAGTAAGCTTAAAACCTTCTGCTTGAAGGACGGCTTTAATGAGTTCCTTTTTCGAGCCATCAGCGAGAAAATCAATATCAGAAGTGGCCCTGTGATTTCCGTAAACTGCCAAGGCAAAGCCTCCAATTA
>JBFWYS010000446.1:0-3700 GCA_050186175.1 Pseudobdellovibrionaceae bacterium | reverse complement strand
CATTGCCTGTCGATCCTACACTGAACCCTGCAGGCTACAATACCCTGACGATTGCTTACTCAACGGATCGACTGTGTCTCATTTGCAAGGACGAAAGAGATGGGTTGCCATTTAAAGACATTAAAAAATATTTTTTTAGTGTTTCTCGCGGTGAAAATCTTCCGACGAGTGGAGGCAACATCTGGGCGCGATTGCCGGTGGTCGTGAATCTCTCAACAAATTTTTATTATTATTCTAAAATAGGCTCAGGAAGTTCGATGGTCGTACTAATTGATATGCGAAAAGGTCTCAGAGATCTTGAGTCGTATCCAAAAAATGTCCACTTGTTTGAAGTTAAAAACAGTTAAGGTCATGATTCACGGAGAAATATGAAGAAGGCTCTCACTTACGAACAAATTATGCAGTTGGAAGAGGTTGATGAAGTTAAAATCAACCTTCCTGTCCTTTTTTGTGACGGGCTTAGCCCAAATCAAGTGCTCACGGCGATGCAAAAAACAGGTGCTGAGCATATCATTCAACAGTCGAATATCAATTACGATACGGAAATTCAAGTGCCGGCTGTTATGCAATCCCGAACGCAGGTGTTTTCTCAGTTTCCATTGTGCTCAATCTTCGGCTATCAAAATGCGGATGAAAAACAAGAACAGCGGCTCACGGAGCTTTCTTTTTTAATTTCCGATGTGGAAGAAAAACGCAATTTGTTAAATGCCATTGAGTCTTATGTTTCAAGCATTTCAGCTTCAAGATCATTTGCAACGAACGTAGTTTTTGTGGCCGATGAATTGATGACAAATGCTCTTTACAACGCTCCTTTTGTCGGAGAGCGAGATTCTACTTGGGGCGGATTCCCGCGGAACCACGAATCTATCGTTCTCGATCCGCAAAAACGTCCTCACATTTTTTTAGGACGCGACCAGGGACGCCTTATTCTGGGGTGTCGAGATTTTTATGGTTCTCTCGACATAAAAAAATATATTAGCCGCATTCACGAGTGCTACAGTCTCGATGCCGATCAAGCGCTCAGACACGGAGCTGGTGGTGCTGGCGTGGGTGCTTATATGGTTTTTAACTCGTGCACGAGTGTCTACTTGGCCGTGCAAAAAGGGGAGTCAACCCTGGTTTGTTGTTCGTTCCCTTACGGCGTTTCAGAAAAACAAACCGAAACAATGGCCAAAAATATTCACTGCCTCGAAAAAAATAACTCCTAGTTAAAAGGAGCAGCTCCCCTATAACTCTCTTTAATTTTATAGGTTCTACCGCAAACGAAAAAAAATGATTTTGAGCATCCCAACATGAGGCATGCGCGACGAGTCAGGGCTCAAGTCCAGCTGGGTCCACTCCGATGGATACATCATCGGGGTGTAAAAATGGCAAAAGAAGACAATAGAACATTGGCGCCGTCAGAGTTTTCAATAGAGAGGCCACCTAGTCTTAATTACGTTGTTCGTTTGGCAGTTCCTTTGGAAAAGGAACTGATCATCGCTCGATTAAAGTCGATGAAAAGACAGACTATGAATTTTCGGACGATGTCTGGAACTGAAGCTTTGGTTTTGTTGGATGTTGATAATGATGAAAAAATGGTAGGGTGGCAGGGATTCAACTTTGATAATCCATTGAATATTCCAGAAAAGTTTTCCCTGCATTTAGATAACGAATATCGTGCCTTTCTTTTAGGATTGGCGTTGGAAACTGTTTTGTATAAACACTTGGCGCAAAAAAATATTAACTTTTTAATGCTGAGAATGGATAAGGGGGCCACGGGAGGCTTGCTTGATTACCGCAAAAAAACAGGTTTTCTGGACACTGTCAAAAGTGAAGAAATGCCGGTCGCATGGAAAGAAATGTGTGGAAACTGCGAGCTCTATAAAAAATCTTGTAATGAACAGGTTTATTTTAAAGTAGATGTTCGAAAAGGTCTTGAATTTGGTGAAAAGAGATTGGGGTCACTCAGTCATTCAACGCCTGTCGAAATTCAACTCGTTGAAGAAAAAATTCGTAAAGTTGCAAATCCATTTCGTGCAAAGTGGACTGCTTAATATTGGAGACCGCAATGAAAAATTTCGTTTTGATACTTTTGGGGCCTATTTGCTGGTGTTTGCCACCGCAAACGAGGAGCTCGCGCCGCAGACGTTTTTTTTAAGATTTGTTGGATTGATTCCGATAATTGTAAGGCAGTTTTAATAAATGCAAAGAGGGAAAAATGAGTCAGCGTATTTTCGGATCGTTTGGTGCTCTAATGACTGGTAAAGAACCTAATAAAGACTTGATGTCTTTGGATACCATAAGCGTATTTGAAAACCTCAAAGAAAGTGGTGCCCTGCTTTTTAGAGACTTCGACGTAAACATGGATAGTTTCAGAGAATTCTCCGATCAGTTTGCTTCGGAGCATCTGAAACATGGGTTGCCAAAGTTAAGAGCGGGCATGTCTGAAGATGGAACGGTAGCAGACGTTCTGGCTGGAACCCACGATATCGTTCTTCACGGGGAGATGTACTATTTACCGAAGCAGCCTGATATCCTTTGGCTCTTCTGCCAAAAACCTGCGCTTCACGGGGGCGCAACAACAGTGTGTGATGGGATTGAGTACCTCAATGCCTTGACGCCTGCTTTGAAAGCATTGTTTAACAAGAAGAAGATTCTTTACACTCACCGTTGGGGACCAACGGGCTGGCAAGCAATTTTTAAGACGGACTCAATTGACCAAGCGATTTCTGAATTGAAAAGAGACCCGCGAGTTTCTTCCGCGAAATTTGACGGCGAGTTTTTAACATTTGATTACGTAACGTCAGCAATCATGAGGCCTAAATATTCCAGCACTCCGGCTTTTATTAATAGTATCGCGAATGTTAAGCAATATGCTTATTTAAATACTGTCGATGTCAAATTTGAGGACGGAGAACAAATTACTCCCGAAATGGTCGAAGAAATAAATGAAATTGGGAGCCTCGTAGTTAAAGATGTTAGTTGGCAGGCAGGAGATGTTCTTATGATTGATAACTCTCGTGTCATGCATGGGCGTAGGAATTTTTCTGGAGAACGCAAAATTTCTACTCGTTTTTCGAAGGCCAGTTAGAGTCAGAGGAAAAATGAAATCGAAAAAATTCACTAAACTGTCAGATTTGGACAATAATTCATGCCAATGGTATCTCAAAAAATTTGAAAACCAGCATCATTTAATGCCTGTAAAGGTCATCGAACTTTTGAACCTGCTAAAAGAGGATCGGGAGTATTCTGGAATTAATCAAATGCAGCATGCCTTACAGACTGCAACTTTCGCTATCAATGATAGTGCTTCCGAAGAGTGGGTATTTGCAGCCCTCTGCCATGACGTGGGTAAGGTGCTCTCTCAAGAAAATCACGCTGCAATTTCTGCTGAGTTTATCAAGCCCTATGTGAGCGAGGCTTGTTACCGCGTGGTTCAAAGTCATGAGATTTTTCAAGGGCAATTTTATTTTGATAAGGTAGGAAAAGATCCATTAAAATACAAAACTTTTTCAAATGAAATTTGGTATGAAATGGGCTTAAAATTTAATGAATGGGATGAAAAGTCTTTTGATCCTTCTATGAAAACTGTAAGTGTGAATGAAATGGAAACATACCTAGAGACCAACAATAAGAAATTTCCTAAATCCCTTAAGAAGGTTGCCTAACACTAGACAACTGTTTGTCCGCGAAAGTCGAGAAGTCCCATCGAGCGAAA
>JBFWYS010000445.1:0-3709 GCA_050186175.1 Pseudobdellovibrionaceae bacterium | reverse complement strand
CCAAGCTCCAGTACATGGTCCTTTATGCCTACCGCATCAAAGGGAAGATCGATCCTTCCAAATTGCAAAAATCATTGGAAAAGATCGTCCAGCGCCATGAGACTTTGCGCACCCGTTTTATCGAAAAAGACGGAATCGATCTCCAATGGATCGAGCCGCATGGAAAAAACTATTTTCTCCAGTTCGAGTTAAATAACGAAAAGGAAGCTCTATCGCTGATGCGGGAAAAATTGGCTCAAGGAATGGATCTGTCCCAATTACCTCTATTCCAAGCCCTGCTGTTCAAAGTAAAACCTGATCTCCACCTCCTCGCCATCCGGGTCCATCACATCATTTTCGACGTTCTTTCCTACGATAATCTTTTTAAGGAATGGACTGCTCTTTACAACTCTAAAGAGGTCCCCGATCTTTCCATCCAATATGGAGATTATGCTCTCTGGCAAAGAAAAAGGCTCCAAAGGCCGGAAACGCAAACACAATTAACATTTTGGAAACAGTCTCTTGCCGGAGCGCCCGATCTCCTCGAGCTGCCTTGGGATCATCCAAGACCAACGCTCTTTACTGGGAAGGGTTCGACGGAAACGGTGCATTTACCCGCAGGATTGAGCCGAAGTTTGAAAGAACTGGCAAGCAAAGAAGGCTCTACTCCCTACGTCTTGCTTTTTGCCGCTTTTAAAATCCTCCTTTTCCGCTATAGTGGAAAAGAAGACCTGGTCGTGGGGACTCCTTTTGCAAATAGGACAAGACATGAGCTAGATCCTCTCATCGGGTATTTTCTCCAAATGTTTGTCGTTCGGTCAAATCTTTCAGGCAATCCCTCTTTTTCCCTCTTTCTATCGAATTTAAATCGTCATCTATCGGACTGTTATAAAAACTCTGATGTCCCTCTCGAAATGATTGTGAACGCCCTAAATCCTGAAAGAGATCCGAGCTTCAACCCCCTTTTTCAAACCCTGTTTGTGTTTGATACGATCACAAGGTCGTCCATCCGTTTTGGAGATGCCAAGCTCGAAGGAATCCCCTTTGAGACCAACACAGCGAAATTCGACTTAACTCTTTTCATCTATGATCGGGAAGATGGTCTTGAATGCCGGCTGGAATATTCTACCGATCTTTTCGAAAAAGGGTCGATCGAAAGGATGCTTTCCAATTTTCAAACACTGTTGCATAGCATTGTCAAAAGTCCGGATGAAAAAATCGGCATTCTTCCGATCCTCAAACAAAAAGAACTGGAACAGATCATTTTCAAATGGAACGAGGCGCGTATCGAGTATCCGCAGGATCAGGCCGTACCGGAGCTTTTCGAAGAAATGGTAAAGAAATTTCCAAACACGGAAGCACTGCGCTTTCATGGAAAATCCATGAGCTATCAACAGCTCAACCAGAAGGCAAACCAATTTGCGCGGCATTTACAAAAGTTAGGGGTAAAAAAGCAGGATTTCGTCGGAGTTTATTTAGAGAGATCGGACGACCTGGTCGTCGTCGTTCTCGGCATCTTAAAATCGGGCGCCGTTTATGTGCCTATCGATGCCAGCTATCCTATGGAAAGAAAGCTATATATGATTGAACATACCGGATTGAACGTCCTGGTCAGCCAACGGAACTTTGTCAACGATTTCCCAACCGAAAAACTGCAGCTGGTCTGCTATGGCGAAGAGGATTTCACCTCCTATGAAGCATCCGATCTTGATACTCAGATCGATCCCCACGATCTGGCCTATATCAACTATACGTCAGGCTCCACCGGCAATCCTAAAGGGGTCCAATATCCCCACCTTGGGATCGTTCGCCTTCTTAAAAATCCGACCTGGATGACGATTGGCAAGGGCGACCGAATGCTCCAAATTTCCAATATTTCCTTTGATATGATGGCAGCTGAAGCTTGGGGAGCTCTTCTCAACGGTGCGACACTGTGCATCTTCCCTCAAACCCAGTTCTCTACCGAAAAACTCGGCCAATTTTTGGTGGAGGAACAAGTATCCCATTTATACCTGACCGCCCGCTTGTTCGTCATGATGGTCGAAGATGGGATCGGCTATTTAAAGAACGTCCGCTTTTTCTCTTCCACAGGAGAAGTCATGTCGGCGCACCATGCAAAAGTCGCTTTTGAGAAGCTTCCTCACTGCAAGATCGTCAACGCTTACGGACCTACGGAAAGCCATATCACGACGACCCACCTTGTCCGTTCAAGCTCGCTTATTGTTCCGATCGGGCGCCCTGTCCAAGGCACTCAAGTGTACATTGTTGATGCTAATTTTCAGACAGTCCCCGTTGGCGCTCATGGAGAGCTCCTGATCGGTGGCGATGGACTGGCCCAAGGCTATTTAAAAGATCCAGAGCGAACTAACGAGAAATTCATCCCGAACCCCTTCGGCCCAGGCAAACTGTACCGAACCGGCGATTTGGCCCGCTATCTTCCGGATGGAACAATCGAATACTTAGGACGGATCGATACGCAAGTTAAAATTCTGGGATTCCGTATCGAGCTCGACGAGGTAGAAGGGGTGATCCGAGAATACTCCAAAGTAGCTGATTGTGTCGCGATCGCCAAGGAGATCAATCCTCATGAGAAGCATCTGGTCGTTTACATTGAGCCCAAAGAAGGAGAAACCCTTTCTCTTAGCGAAATCCGCGAATATGTCAGCAATAAGCTTCCCAAGCACTCTGTGCCGAGCTACTTTGTGTTTATGGACAAGTTCCCGCTTAATCCCAATGGTAAGATCGATAAGCGGAAACTTCCCTCGCCGACAGCTACTTTGGAAGAAAGAGTTTTCGAAGCTCCTGTTACGGCAACCGAGAAGGCCATAGCTGAAATATGGTGCCAGCTCGTGAGAGTTTCAAAAGTCAGCAGAACCGATGATTTCTTCCATATCGGAGGCCATTCGATTCTGGCTATGCAGCTCAACTCTTCCATTCGGAAAGCATTCAGCCTAGAAGTTCCCGTCAGTCTGATTTTTGAATATGCAACTCTCGAAAAATTTGCCGATCGGATCGATCAAATGTTGAAGGAAGGGAAGCAATCGGTCCAAGCTGCCGAACCCTTTGCAATCTGGCGGAACCGGGAAGCCGTTTTAGACCCTTCCATCGATTCCAAGGGAGCTGCACCTGTCATGGACTCCCAATATTCCGATCCCAAGACCATATTCCTTACTGGAGCAACCGGTTTTGTCGGCGCATTCTTCCTAAGAGATTTACTCGAAAAGACCCATGCAAAAATCTATTGCCTCTCTCGCGCCCCAACGGAAAAAGAAGCCATGCAACGGCTGATCGAGACCATGCAGAAGTATTTGATATGGAAGCCTCAGTATGAAAAAAGAATTACAGCTGTTGCCGGTAATCTGAAAGAGCCGTTGCTTGGACTTAAAATGGAGGCCTTTCAAAAACTTGCTGCCGAAATCGATTCGATCTTCCATTTCGGAGCGTTTGTCAACCATGCCATGTCTTATGAGCATCACAAGAGTGCAAACGTACTTGGAACCCATGAGATCCTCCGATTAGCAAGCATGAACCGCTTGAAGCCCTTTCATTTTATCTCCACTGTCGCGGTGGTCGAAGGGATCAAAACCATGCCTGTTCCAGAAGACACCGATATCGAGCAAAGCAATGATCTTTCAAATGGTTACGCTCAGAGCAAATGGGTGGGCGAAAAACTGATCCACATTGCCCGTTCTAGAGGGATGCCTTGCAATATTTATCGATTACCGCGGGT
>JBFWYS010000444.1:0-3720 GCA_050186175.1 Pseudobdellovibrionaceae bacterium | reverse complement strand
TAAACGTAGATCTCAAAGCAATCCAGGGTAAAAGCGCACACGCACGTCGAGACGGATTCACTCGCAAGTGCTGAAAACTTATAAAGCCATTGAGTTCTTCTGCCCATAACGAATCTGAAGAAGCTAAAATACTTTCTTCAAAAAGATAGGCGAGCTTCAAAACGAAGTCGATTTTTTTATCGAGAATATTTTCACACAAGATGGAAGCTGAGGCTGTACAAATCGCACAGGCCCTGGCGGAGAACCCCACTTCGCGAATGACCTGATTTTCGACACGAAATTTAAGTTGGACGTGATCTCCACAAATGGGATTCGTAATTTGATTTTGATGAGTCGCATTTTCAGGAAAAAAACCATTCTTCTCTGATTTAGAGTGATGAATTAGATTCCTTTTCGCCTCGTCGAGATTCATTATAGGAACTCCATATGCTCAACAACCTCAGCGGCAATAGAAAGCGCAATTTCTTCCGGATTCTTGGCTCCGATATCTAACCCCGCTGGGATAAAAAGACTCTCTTGAGATAATCTTTCAGGTGTCCATCTTAAATACGATAAAACTTCTTGAACTCGCTTTTGGCTTCCGATCATCGCCGTATAACTTGCTTTTTGTGACAAAGCTTTTTCAACAATTGCCGGATCTTGAGAGGTGTGACTTGCAACAATTACTATTTCTGACCTTTCGAATTCAATATCTTGATAAGATCCTTCGATACAGTCACATTTTACGGAGGATGGATAATCTTTTTGATTCAACGAAGGCGCCGCGGCCCGAACCGAAAATCCAAGCATAGAAAAATGTCGAGCCAAAGCTTCGGTGATCCGACTGCGCCCTACAATTGTAACTCGGCTATCTTGAGTAATTCCGAAAGTTCTAAATCCGGCTTCCTTTTTGCGGAGAAGCTGTTTATTTCGCTGGTTCGAAATAACTTTTGAAAGATAAGCAAACAAGTCATGTGGACTCATAAGATCTAGAACTTCATTGATGAGCTCTACATTCCACCCATATCCATAGGCCAATGCGCGAATTTCTCTTTCGAATTTTGGAATCTTTGACAAGCGTACTGTTTCAAGAGGCAACAACGGCTCAATGAAAATATGCATCTTACCGCCGCAAGCGACACCTAGTCCTAAAATTTCATCATCCAGGTCCGCGAGAATAATTCGCGGCTTGTTTTCACGGATCGCCTCTACGACTTGTTCGCCAACAAATCTTTCAGCACATCCTCCACCAACCCAACCCTCGATATTTTTGCCCGCCTGATCGAAGATTGCTTTCGATCCTACCTTTGCCGAGGCGGATCCCTCGACCCTAATAATAGTGGCAACCGCAAACGGCACCGAGGTTTCGCGAATCTGAGCTACGTTCCTGTGAAACTCCCCCACAAAATCAGTTGGCATGTTGAGTCTCCACAATGGAAGAAAAGTAATCCTCCGGGGAATCGATATCTAAAAGAACACTCTTGTTTCCGACCTCGACAGCCGTCACATTTTGCCAATGCCTTTTTAAAAGATAAAGACAACCGTGATCTCCATCTGGTTCCGCAAAAATCTCAGAAACATAGGAGGCTGGAATTAAAACCGGATTCCCTCGTTCTCCATTAAATGTCGGATAAATAATCGTTCGCTCATCAGACCTCTCATATCTTTCTATCAATTGAAGAACGGTTCGGTAATTAAAGTTCGGTTGATCCGCCAAACAAACCACAAAGGCGTCATAAGAACACGAAAGATATTCGAGTCCTTTGCGAATCGAGCTATGCATCCCCGAAGAAAAATGGGGATTAAAAACAACCGTTAAAGGAAGAGATTCAATCTCATCTTGAATTAAATCAGATTGAAATCCGGTTACCACTGCCACCTCACAAAAATTAGCTTTTAAAGCTTCATTTGCAGATCGCAAAATCAAAGATTGGCCGCCAATATCTAGCAATAACTTATTAGTTCCTTGCATACGCGAGGATTTTCCAGCAGCTAAAAGTAGACAGGCTATTTTTTTCTTCACGATGGAGATATCTCCCGACTGAAAGACAAATTACTTTTCCGTTTGCGATTTGAGTTTGACAGTAATTTCCATTTTGCCCCCTTGATGCAAAAACTAGATCTGAAATATTTCACAAGGAGATTTAAAGAAATACAAACTGTAATTGAAAACAACTTGGTTCGACGCTTTTCGGCTCAAGTTTTATTTCTGTAGAGAACACAAATTTCAATCGACAAGAGTTTGAACTCAGTTTGGACTATCCCAAAGGGCTCGATCTTTTAAAAGCTTTCGGCTATCTACCTGAGCCGGCATTCCAGTGACACTATAAGTCTGAGTTTGATAAGCGCCCATTCGAATTTTCTTAGAAACAACATCGACATCAAGAACCGAATTGAATTTTCCCTGAGCCGCGACGAATGCCAGTCGCAAAATCGCTTCGTCTCGGTCAGCGCAGTCAGAAATCTTAATTGGCTTTTCATTTCTTTTGATCAAACGAGTTTCCTTGCCCTGTGCTTTAAAAAAGATATGAATATTTTTGGCCTCTTCCATTGTCTGTTCATAATTTTGAACTTCAGACGCCACTTCACGATCAAAACAAACTCCGCAATAGACCTGATGAGACAGAACTACCGGAATCACGGGCAAAAATGAAAACTGATCGTGCGCAAGAATCTGAGCACAGTATTTACAAAGCGAACATTCGCAGATCCCACAGGTAAGAGTCGCTTTTGGTTTCTCACAGGTATTACAGACTTTTACTTCCATTCCCAAAGACATATCACAAAGGTTCCATCTCGTTGACGAGGAAGCTAAAACCCTGAAAAATATAGCAAACGAGAGGTCCATGAAACCAGTTTTTTTGACTCAAATCGATTTTAAGGCCTCTGGCGAGGGATTTCTCAAAAGTTGGAGCGCCTAAAAATTAACAGTGACACCTAAAGCCAGACTACTCAGTCCACGAAACTTACGAGCCTTTCTGAAGTCCACGCTTGGCACCAAGCTATAATCCAAAATTTTTCGATAAAGGACATGGTTCCAAGAAATCGAAGCATTGTAACCATCCATATGATAACTTGGTCGATTAACAAAATCGACAAGGTAGTTGTAAGAAAGAGACGTTCGGTCCGTAAGAACTTGTCCGAACGAAAAACCATTTGTAACAGAAAAACTATGTTGTTTGTCGAGATATTCACCCTCGTTTAAAAACGTGAGTGTAAGATCTTTGGTGAAATCAAAATTGAAATTGAGAGCCACAAAGTTACCTACTCCCTTTGTTGGACTGGCAAAAAATTCGAGCTTGGGATTCACTTCGTAATAGTCGACTTCGGCCACACTCTGAAACATCAAAGAGTGAGAAACTTTAAGAGGATCTTGCAGGTCAATGCGAGGCTCGAATGAAGCTCGAAAATCTCCGAGTTTTCTAAAAAATCCGACGGAAGCTCCGTAGTTCTGCTCTCGAGGACCTTGCTTAAGATATCCTCTTTTAACACCCCGGTTCGCTTCTTGTTCGTCGTAGGATGAAAATTTTAGCCGCCAGTATTCTTCAAAGTTTGGAAGCCTTAGGTTGACTCCAATTCCTGCGTAATTTTTTGCACCCATTCCCTCGGTATAAACGGTCGTATTATCAAATTTGACGCGAGTCTCATTCTTCTTGTTGGTAACTCTCTTGCCTGCTAAAAAAACGTCAAGACCGTCGGCGACTCTATCGAAAAGTTCAGAAAGTTTGATATTGTCATCGA
>JBFWYS010000443.1:0-3737 GCA_050186175.1 Pseudobdellovibrionaceae bacterium | reverse complement strand
GAAGGAATTTCCGTTCCTGATGGTGCTACTGTAGAAGCCTTCTCCTCTCAGCAAGCCACTTCAGGCAACTCATGTGCAGATTATCGACTGGAGAGATATTGTCAAAATGGCGTTCTTTCTGGATCGAGCCTGTATTCCTATCGGACTTGTAGCGAAGCTGCAACCATATCTGGAACCAGTGATAGTGATGACGAAGAAGATGATGACAATTGTAGCTTCGGAGGCATTACAGTTCCAGAAGGCCAGTCGGTAACCGCATATTCAAGAACGACTGTACCAAATGGCGATTCGTGCTCCAACTATAGAATCCAGAGACGCTGTGATGATGGAGATCTCACTGGTTCTAACGCCTACGCCTATAGAACATGTACCCAAGCTACCTCCGAAGCAAGTTGCGCGTACGCCGGTTGCAATGTGCCGACTGGCCCGGTTTACCATAATTTCGCTTCGAGCCGAAAGAGTGCCTGCGAAAGCGCGATCGTCAATCGATTCGGATCTTTGGTCGAGGCTTGTACTATCGGTGGTGGTTGCGGGAGCTGCGGTGAACCCAGCTCAACTTGCGCTACTGCCAATCCAACGGTCTATGGTGCTTGTGTTTATCAATAATTTTTTATTTAAATTAAGAAAGGAGCGTTTTGAATGCTTGGGCTAACAAATCTAAAATTTCTTCGACAAATTAGTCCCATCGTTTCTTTTTTCGAGACGTCTCGACTTAATTTGCTCATAATCAAATTAAATAGATTTTCGGTTCTCATTTCGAGGAATTTGACTCGTTTTTGTGAGTTATCTTCTTTTGTAGAAAACCGTAAAGTAGAATGTATGAGAAATGCTTTTTTGAATCAAACTGGGGGATACTGATGAAGGCGAATTTTATGAAAAATAAAGTGGTGCTTGTTCTCGGAGCAATCGCGATGATTGCAGGTTTCCAAAACTGCGCAAAGACCCAATTCAAGGACTCTCCAAAAAGCGATGCAGCACCTTCGATTGACACTCCCGCACCAACTGGAGACGTGGTTGGTCATGGAGATGATGGCGGCGAGTGTTCCATTACTAAGATCACAATTCCGACCAAAATGTTGTTTGTCGTAGATATGTCTGGTTCCAATGCTTATACAAGCAAAGTCACTTTTTCGGACAATACGGTCGTCAACTTTCCTCCAACGGATCCAACAAAATCATTTCGCGCTGGAGTGATGCAAAAATTTTTAGACCTTTATAAAGACAAGTCGAACTTTTCTTGGGGGCTTATTGGTTTCGCAGCTCCCCCAGATCAGCCAA
Source organism: Pseudobdellovibrionaceae bacterium (assembly GCA_050186175.1). Lineage (GTDB taxonomy): Bacteria > Bdellovibrionota > Bdellovibrionia > Bdellovibrionales > Bdellovibrionaceae > JBFWYS01. The sequence continues at coordinate 2,459 of JBFWYS010000443.1, read as the reverse complement.
ATGGAGAAATCATCGCTTTTATTAACAATAATGGCGACGAAAAGAATCCTCGGTTTTCTAAAGACCCACAGGATTTCCAAAGTGGTTTGAATAACTTTAAGACAAGGGCCGACAAATCTTTCGCTCAGACTCCTTACAAAGCGGCTCAGGAAATGGCAATTAAAGCTATTCAAAACGACCCAGATTTGAATGCGGCAGATGCCCCTCAGTATCTGGTAATTTTCTTAACTGATGGACTTCCTACGGACCAGTATGATTCTTCTACCCCTTCCGCTTTGGTTTCACTGGCTTCTCCGGGGCGAATTAAGATGAGTATCGCTTACTATACTTCGGTTCAAAACGGACACGTAAATAATTTCCTTAGTGCCGTTGCAAAAACTGGAGGAGGAGTGTTTCAGGCAGTAGATAGTACGAACTGGTCATCAAGCTTTAAGATTGATGATGTCATTCCTCGTACAGATCCAAACTGCCCGATTGCCTCAACTAACTAGGATTGAGTATTCACGTTAAAAAATAAGGCGCCTGCTACAAAAGGAGAGGCGACCTAATTGCTAAAAAATTTCCTTTTTGCCCGTCTTCTCATTCTGAAAACCACGTTCTAATGAAAAGAATGGGATCGAAAGACTCGATCCCCATGTGACAAAAAGGATTTTTATATGACCTTCTTAATGAAAAAAGGACCTCAGGCTTACCTCCAGCACCTGCTTCGCGAGAAGTTAGAGGAAATTAAGAGTAAAAACAAATCCTACTCACTTCGCGCCTTCGCTCAAAAACTTGGAGTGAGCCATGGAGTCTTATCCGAGGTTCTGAGAGACAAACGCCGTGTCTCCGAAAAAATGGCTCTCCTTCTTTGTGCAAAGAGTGGTTGCTCTGAAGATGAACAAAAGGCACTTAAAAATCTATTTTCTGACGGAGAAAAGGTGACCCTCAACGCGAAAGACTTCGCTTTTGTGTCGGAGTGGCAATACTTTGCGATCTTAGCGCTTATGGAATCAGACTTTTTTCCAACTTCATTCTCCCTCGAAGAGGCCAATCGACTCATCCGAAAACATCTTCGCCTGACCGAAAAGAAGACCGCCGATTCCTTAAAAAGACTCATCAATATGGAATTGCTTTCCTATATTTCAGACGACACCTATGAGCTCACTCCTTACTTCAATTACACGACAGAAGATTTGCCTAACAAAGTTGTTACCAAGGCTCATATTGCGGACCTTGAAAAAGTTAAAGAGGTTATGAAAAGAACCAAAGCGCTTGAGCGCGAAATCTCCTCAATTACATTTAGTGGCGACTCAAAACAAATGCAGGAAGCTAAAAATATGATTCGCGATTTCCGAATGAAGCTAGGTAAGAAAATGAATGGAACAAAAAAAGATTCGGTTTATAAACTAAATATTCTTTTGTATCCGCTCACTGACACAACCGGCAATGACGTCTAATCCGCTACCCTAGCCACTTCTGTGGCAGTCAAAAAAAGTGGTACATTCTAATTTGGACCAGTTTATGCCTCGCGCTTCTAGCCATTCCCAAAAAATAGGGGAATGATGTGTGAATGAATCTGCATAATCAGCTTAAATACTACTTAAAGGCTTACGGATTAACGGCTTCTGAACTTTCACGACGGTCCAATGTTCCCAAGCAGTCGATTTCTGATTGGTTGGCAGGAGTGGTTCCTCGCTCTTTGAGCCACCTTAAAAGTGTGGCAACTGTATTTGGTCTTACAATTGATGAACTTTGTTATGGCGATGTATCGATCAAAACAGATCCTTACTCACCCACTTCAAATGAACCTGCCTCCCAAAATAGCTCTGAAGAAGTCTGGATGACAGGTTATTTTGAAGGCAAGATTCGTAAAATCAATGGCGTAGAATTTGTAAAAATAATGACTCCTAAAATTCAGCCTCAATTAGAAGAGAAGGCGACTTTTTCAGAGTCGGAAAAGTAATTCCACCCGAAAATCTGTCTTGAACTTATCTTATACAGACCTTTGTCTTTAATATTTATCTCGCAGATACAAAGTCCGGCTAGATCGTATCAATTTGCGACTTCAATAAATGTTAATTCTCAATTTTAGGCTCCGTCATCCGTGAACGACAGTCTACTCGATTTAAACGTCCCATATTATTCCTATTTAAAGACTCAGCTTTTCATAAGTAAGTGCCGAAAAGATCTTAGGTTTTTAAACACGGGGCCAAACGTATATGGGACGTCTTACCAAAAACTGGAGTCGTTTCTGCCTAAGCACTGTTGCTTTTGCAGCATCGCTTTCTGCCCAGGCGGCCGCCCCACAAGGACTCACTTTCCAAGGCCGCATCATTAAACCTGATGGAAGGCCACTCGAAGCAAGCTCCGTAGCTCTCAATGTTCGAATTTTATCTCCAACAAGTGACTGTATCTTGCTCGAAGAAAATCACATGGTTTCAATGGCTGGATCCTCTGGAGTATTTTCTCTCAACATT
>JBFWYS010000442.1:0-3744 GCA_050186175.1 Pseudobdellovibrionaceae bacterium | reverse complement strand
TTCGTTCATGGATGGAGGAAGAACTGACAGAATAAAACTTAGTGTGGGAGCGAGATCGATGACTTTGCCGTTTGAATACACGCCGGCTTTTACGCGGCTTGGAGAGTAGATCACAAGTGGGACGCTACGGTCATAACTGAAACCTGTCATGTGCGTGGTGGTCAATCCATCTGCAGGAAGGTGGAAAGGTCTTGGAATGACCACAACATCTCCACTTTGCCCTAATACATAGGATCTTTTTACTTGTTCACCGAGTTCTCCCGCAGGGAAACGAGATTGTAAGAAGTCAGTTTTTGTGAAGACGGCGAGAACTTCTTTTTGTGCCAAGAGAGTTGAGCGAATCAAATTTTCCACGTCTTCAGCTTTTGCTTTAGTTTCTTTTAAGGCTTCGGGATTGATGTACATATGAAAGAGAAGAGTAGCACTGAGCCAAGGAGATTTTGGCGATCCAAATTTGTCATTTAAGGCCGCGTACAAAGATTTGATCTGGTCAATCGAGTTGATCCGACCACTCTCGATTTTTGCAGCCGCGGAATACTCAACTGACGGAGCCACTCCATGATCGGCCGTTAGAGAAATCACCACTGAATCCAATGATCCCATATGAGACTTAATTTCGCTCACGAGTCGTGCGATCTCTTTATCTTCTCCGAGAGTTAGGACCTTCATCTCAGGGGCATTTGGCCCCAGTTTGTGGCCGGCAATATCGTGAGTGGATAAACCGATTGCGAGAATATCCGTGCCTTTGTTTTTCCCAAGTTTTTCACTCTTAAGCGCCGAGAGCGCCACATCAATTGTTTTTTGCACGCCCCAGATTTGCCCTTGCATTTCAGGTTTGCGAGTTGTTTTGGCGAGCGATTCATTTTCTTTAGAGGCCCACTGAGGAAGCTGTCCTTGATTGTAATACTTGCTCGTGGTCCATAAAAGATTGTTGCCCATCCATAGAGCTGTGTCGGCTCGATGTCCACCTAGCATAATTGAAGCACGATCTTTTAATGCGATGGCCACCACTTTTGAAGGAAGGTCGCTATTCTTGATCTCATCTCCCACGGTTGACGATTTCATGCGACGAGGGGAAAGTCCAAATTCTTTATCATCGACACAATAAACTTGAGTATTGCTCTTTATATCGAACCAATTGTTTGCAATCACGCCATTCAGATAAGGTCGGCTGCCTGACAATATAGCTGCGTGTCCCGGGCAAGTAATACATTGAAGAACATCGTATTGAGCGTACGGGAAATAGGCCCCCTGCTCCATCAACATTCTAAAGCCGCCACTCTTCACGGGCAAAAATTCATTTGGAAAACGTGTGAGGTAATCGGAGCGGAACTGATCAATGACGAGAACCACAACCAGTTTCGGTCGTTCTGAGAATTTTTTGTAAGTGATTTGCGCTGAAGACGGGAGGGGGCTCAATAAAAGAGATAAACTGAGAAAAGAATGGAGAATTCGGTTCTGCTGAATCATTTGAGCCTCGAATGTAAAAGAGCTATCAAGAGGCTTTCAAAGTACAGAGGGGATAAAAAAAGAGCAATGAAGGAAGAGTTGTGTCGAAATAAAAAATCGCAAGAGTCCTTCCTTACGATTTCAATAGTTAGATTTTAATTAGGTTTTTATTGGCAAATCGGTTTTGGCACCGTGATCACATCGTTCAGTTGAATGCTTGATGTTGTATTTGCATCAACGAACTGACCTCCGCCCATTTGCGCCATGCGCGCTAAGCGTCCCGAAGCCCCTGTATCAGCCGGTCCGTAGTAAACTGTTCCGAATTGAATGCGTGAGGGCGCAAGATCCACAAGTCGCTGAATATCCGCATCTAAAGCAGGATCTTGAATACTTCCGGGACAGAGCCACTGTGATGGACTGTTTGGACAATAATCTGATGGAACTCCATCTGTGATAAAAGCAATCAAGTATTCGGATTCAACTGTTGAAGCTGCCATATCTGCCGCGATCAAAGTTTCAACTGATTGAAGTGCCGCCTTATAGGGAGTTCGCCCTGTATCTGCGATTCCTTTGAAAGATTCCAGCGCCGTAGTTACCGAAGCTGGATCACGCGAAAAAGAAGGAGTTATAGAATCACCAGTATTAATAAGAGCATTGATTGTTGAAACACCGCTATATGAATTGAATGTAATGAACCCCCAACTCAAATGATCTTTGCCGGCGTGTTGTGTATGGAAGTCTTGAATCACTTTGAGGCGGAATGCTTTTTCTAAATCAGTAGGAGGAGTGTTAGATCCTGTTCCTGTTGCATTACTTCCGGACTGATCAACCACGAATAAAATTTTTGTGGGAACGACAACCTCAACTTGTCCTGGCTCGCATGTAACAATATCTTGCTCTTCATCTACTGGCGTCTCCTCTTGAGGCGGTTGTTCCTCGGGAATTGGCTCCGGATTGTCGAGGACTTGGTCATCCGGCGCTTCAATCAGGGGTTGAGCTATCTTTTCAAAGGTTGGATTTGAGCATGCTACAAAGGTCAGGCTCATCAAAATCATCAGTGTTTTCGTCAACGTTAGCTTCATCGCTGCTCTCCAGTTGTATGTCATGTGCTCGTGCACTCACATTTACATACAGACCTACTGAGCAAAGGTCGGGCCCGACTCGACCAGCGTCGCGTCCAGGTTTAACGAAGGAAAAGTTTTAAAAACTGTCGAGACGTTTAAGGTGTTAAATTTTTTTTCGGTTTTTGGAGAATTGGTGGAACCTAGTTTCGGCATCGCGCAACTCAAGTTGGGGCCACTTCTTTCTCAAAGTAGGGGCCCTCTTCAATTTGAAGTGAATCATACAAACGATCAGCAGCTTCGCCCTGAAGAATAACGTTTATGTCTGGCATAAAAAGATTGCTGTAAGGTGTGCCTCGCGAAATGCTCTCAAAGTCAATGCTCTCTTGTCCTCTCTTAACGGAGATGTAGTTCAAATTGTGAATATCTATAAAGGAGGATCGAGATTCAGGATATTTTATGCAAATGATATAAACTCGTCCTGATAAAAGTTCGAGGCTGTCTTGAGTTTCAGGAAGGGCAGCGATGAGTTTGTCTTGATCAGCGCTTCAAGCAGCATCCATCTGGACCGCAGTTAGCTGGAACTTGGAGTGAATCATAAGGACCATAAGCTTCTTCGGATTCATCAATGGAAATAGACCAGCCCCCCATTTTTTGCTCTTCGTTAAAAAGTGTTGTCGATGGATAGGGCAGATGCGGCGGTGGTCTTCAGATCTGCAATGCCGCAAACAAATTTGTGTTTATGGATTTATTTTTCTCAAATGTCGCCTCGCTTTTTTCTTGACTGAGGTCTTGTATGATTTTCTCTCCAGCGTATTCATCGCGCGAAGTCTGCATGGATGGCCTCTCTCAGGCAATTGTATAGCCCGCACAGCGTGATTCAAATTTCTTTTCGCCCCGGGCGCGAGTTTTTCTGCAAAACGATTCCTGAGGCGAATACGGAGAAAAATTTGAGATTTAAAACCGGGTGTAGAGTGGCCCTTTCTTTGAAAGGGGATTAAAATGCACTCAATCGAACAAAACATCCGCTCTTGGCACGAAGAAGGAATTGGGCTTTCCTCTCAGCATAAAAGAAACGAAGCAAGAATGGTTGAGCTTTTAAGCAAACTTTATAAATCCAAAGGTTATCTTCTTTATCAAAGCGAGAGCTTGAGAGATTACGCTCTCTACGTGTGGGAACTCCCAGAAAACACCGCTAAGGACATGGTGACTGTTGCGATCAAAGCCAGTGAAG
>JBFWYS010000441.1:0-3750 GCA_050186175.1 Pseudobdellovibrionaceae bacterium | reverse complement strand
CCTCGCCCTTGGCGTGTCACTCTCCATTTGGACCGACAATATTACCAAGGGCCGCGCCGATGATATTGTCGAGGCCGTGACATCTACATACGTAGGCCATTATCAGGTATCTACTCCTGCTTTTCGCAAAGACGAACTTATCCGGGACTTTATGACACCAGAGCAAGCTGCTGGTTTTAAAAATGATTTTTCAGCTCCACGAATTCACTTTGCTTCTCTTCTTTCGAGCGGCGAAAACTCGATGCCGATTCAACTTGATGGCATCGATCCCGAGGGCGAAAACAAAATCACAAAGTTAAAAGATCGACTGACGCGCGGCGAATATCTAAGTCAAACAAGTGAGTGCGAAGACCGTGAAATTTTAATTTCAGAAGAACAAGCAGAAAAATTAAATGTCGATTTAGGAGCAAAATTAGTTATCGTAGGTCCGGCGACCGATGGAACACTAGGGAACGACTTGTTTAGAGTTAAAGGTATTTACAAAACAGATTCTAAAAATTTCGACAAAAGAGTTTCATTTGCCCATCATAATTGTGTCGCCGCCACGGGAATGGTGGGCGGACCGCATGAAATTGTTTTTGGACTTCCTCCAGGAATGGATCCTGAAAAGTTAGAAGCCACTCTTAAGACACAAGCGCAGACTCAAGGTTTACAACTCACGAGCTGGAAAGAATCGGTCCCACAGCTTTACAGCATCGTGCGGTTTTCGCGCGCTTTACACAATGCAATTAATTTTATTCTCTTTCTTATGATCTCAATCGGGATCGTGAACGTAATGATGATGACAGTCTTTGAGAGGACTCGTGAATTTGGTGTCATGTCAGCACTCGGCACAAAATCAAGACAAGTTGTGAATCTTGTTCTCTTTGAAACAATTGGCATCGCTGTGATCGGCCTTATTGCCGGTTCGATTATTGGTTCCGCTATAGTCATCTATCACCATTTTTATGGATTCGACTTGCACGTTTTTCTCGGCGATCAACACTCGGCGGGAGATTTTAGTTTGGCTATGGTGGTTTATCCGAAGTTGTCTTTACTCTCAATTTTAAAGTCGAGTTTAATTACGGTTTGTTTCATGTTGGTCGCAGGATTTTACCCTGCCCTACGAGCTTCGAAATTAACTCCAATCGAAGCTATGAGAACATTGTAGATTTCCAGCTAGGAAGGGAGCATCTATGTTTCAATTTGCAATTAAAACTTTAGGAGCGGTGGTTGTTTTGTCGAGTGTCGCGTTTGCAGCCGACGACAAAGCCCTTGAATTGATCCGCAAGCTAGAAAAAAACTCCCGCGGAGAAACTTTCTCTGGCGATTTAGCCATGACGGTCACGCAAAGAGGACAAACCCGCAAAATGGGAATTCGCTTTTGGTCTCGCGGACGCGAGGATGCTTTGATCCGCATCCTTGAACCGGCTCGCGATAAGGGAACGGGAAATCTGCGGATTAAAACCGATTTGTGGCAGTATCTGCCACGTGTGAATAAAACTATTAAGGTTCCTTCAAGCATGCTGTTTCAAAGCTGGATGGGTTCAGATTTTTCTAACGACGATTTAATGAAATCAAGCAGCCTCGAGAGAGACTACGATCACAAGTTTATTGCCGAAGAAAAAGTTGGCAATCAAATGGCTGCTAAAATTGAGAGTATTCCAAAAAAGGACGCAAAAATTGTTTGGGGAAAAGTCATTCTTTGGGTATCCCCAAAAGAAGGAGCCTTAGTTCAGCAAGAGTTTTATACGGAAGCAGGAAAGCTGGTAAAAAAACTAAGAGGAAGCGATCCTAAAACTTTTGGTGCTTATACGATTCCAACAAAACTCGAAATGCAGGATTTATCCCGCGAACAAAGTACGACTGAGATTATCTACTCCAAAGTGGAGTTTGATAAAAAACTTCCTGATTCAATGTTCACGGTTAAAGAATTGGAAAAGGCGCTTAGGTGATTCAATACCCTCCGAGCTTTTTAATGAAATGGGCCTACTTGTATATGTGGCCCTCTTTAAAAAAACCGGCTGGGTTTAAGGGTGAGCCACTGAGCTGGAAATCTACTAAGAGTTATGACTCCAAAATTCGTCTGGTTTTCTTTGGCGATTATATGGTCATGAAGACTGGTCAAGCCCCTGAAGTCGATTCAAAACTACAGGAAGTTTTTAAGAGAGCAGATCTTGTCCTTGGAAACTGTGAATTCCCGGTTTTTGATGACACAAAGAGCATGAAAACGTTTTTCGTGTTTCGCGGAAATCGTAAATTCGTAAAGAGTCTCTTGGAATCGCTTTCTGCAGATCCTAAGAAAACAGTTTTTACTCTCGCAAACAATCATATGGGTGATCAAGGTCCTGTAGGGCTTGAGAAGTCGATCGAAACCCTCGACTCTCTTGGAGTTCGAAGTGTGGGTTGGTATCAAGGTGATCGGCGCTCTCAGAACCCGGTTTCTACCTTAAATGTCGGAGGACACGAAATTGGAATTGCAGCATGGACTCATTGGTTGAATAAAGATGTTTTCAACGATCAAATCGGCGTTTGGCGCACAGAGGATATTTTAATACCAATTTCTTCATCGACTGATTTTACAATCGGATTTCCACACTGGGAGTACGAGTTCACTCACTATCCCGAAACTAAAACTCAAAAAATAGCTGAGGAGTTTTTGAAGTCGAAATTTCAGCTCATTGTTGGCCATCACTCCCATGTTTTGCAACCGATTCAAAAATTTGGAAATAAATTTTGCTTTTATGGTCTTGGGAATTTGAACGGCCCTTGTTTTCCGGTAGTGGGTTGGCCATTACTCTTAGGCGGAATTCTTGAAATGGAGATTGGGTTTAGTGCCGGAGCGGCTCCTGAAGTTTGCAGATATCAGATCCATCCTTTTGTTCAGGAAAAGAAAAAGGGTGGATCTCTTAAGCTTTGTGCTCTCAATGAAGCAACGGAAAAAAAATATTTCGATCGCTTGAATCACGTTTTTGAACCGAAGTACGAGGCCCTGATAAAAAAACTAGACATGAGTCGATGAGATTATCGACAAATAGACGCCCGCACATCGATATTGCATTTTTATATTGAGGTTCATAAATGACTTTGTCTCAGCTAGATCGCCAAATCTTAGTTTTTGTTCAACAACACAGATCGAAATTCTTCAACCGGTTTTTTGTTTCTCTGACCTACTCAGCAGTGGGACCAGCTTGGTGGTTCGCGGCTATCACTCTGAGCGGCCTTCATTGGTTTGGACTACGTTGGGCAGAAAATCAGGAGATTTTTCTGAGAGCATTTCTGGGCCCTCTCATCGCTTGGGCCGCGTGTGTTTTTTTGAAAAAGTTTTTTTCACGCACAAGACCTTCGATCCGCAGTCAGGATTTAGCACCACTCATCCAAGTGCCAACGTGTGGATCTTTCCCTTCTGCACATGCGGCTTCTACTTCTGCATTCTAATTTATTTTGCTTTTCATGAAGCATCCCTTGGCTCCGTGGATTGGAATTTGGGCTCATCTAGTTTCGTTTTCACGGATTTATCTTGGCGTTCATTATTCTAGCGATGTTGCTGGCGGGATAGCCGTCGGATTCCTTTCGGCAGTTGTCGCTACATATATCTTATGATTGTGAGTCAAATTGGAGCCTTTCAACACCCATTGCCCTACCTAAAACCAACAGAATGCATCATGCTTTCTGTCAACTTGAAAAACGAATTAAAGAACTTACTCAGAAATTCTCTTATAAATATGGGGTCAGGATTTTATCGCTAGCGAATGTCGGGAACCATCTTCA
>JBFWYS010000440.1:0-3757 GCA_050186175.1 Pseudobdellovibrionaceae bacterium | reverse complement strand
GACGCTCTTCCGATCTGATATTGTGGCTCCTTCTGATATGATGGACGGAAGAGTTGGATTTATTCGTGATGCGCTCGACGAAAACGGATTCACAAACGTCGGGATTCTCTCTTATTCAGCAAAATACGCTTCAGGATTCTACGGCCCTTTCCGCGAAGCTCTCGACTCCGCTCCAAGATTCGGCGATAAAAAAACCTATCAAATGAATCCCGCAAATTCTCGTGAAGCTTTACGAGAAGCATTTCTTGACGAAAACGAAGGTGCAGATATTTTGATGGTGAAACCTGCACTCGCTTATTTAGATGTCATCGCAAGATTAAAAGAAGCAACGACCCTTCCGATTGCTGCTTATCACGTAAGCGGCGAGTACGCGATGATCATGGCAGCCGCGGAAAAAGGCTGGCTCGACGGCGAAAAATGCATGATGGAATCCCTGACTTCAATCAAGCGCGCGGGTGCGGATATGATTTTTTCTTACTATGCACTTCAAGCTGCAAAGATTTTGAATTCATAAAAATTATCAATAACTGTTTCCTGAAAGGCGACCGGAAGTGGCCCCAAAAGATAAATTTCAGATTTAAAAATAGAGTTACTTTTTCTTCAGGTAACTGGGCTCAAAAGCCTCAGGAAATAAATCTTTGAAGGCCGTTGTTCTTACGATCTTGCCGTTTCCCGAATGAATCAGTACATTTTTTCCAGCGAACTCTGCAATCACCTGCCGGCACATTCCACAAGGAGGCCACGGATTTTCAGCAGCGCTTGTCACCGCCACTTCGACGATTTTTGCAGAGCCTTCAGAGATCCCCTTCCAGATCGCGACACGCTCTGCGCAGACAGTTGCTCCGTAAGAAGCATTTTCGATATTGTTGCCAGTGAGAACTCTACCATCAGAAAATAGAACAGCGGCGCCAATTTTGTATCCTGAATACGGCGCATGCGCCTTTTTCTGAGCTGCAAGTGCCGCTGCGATTAGTTTTTTACTATTGTTTTTTGCCAAGTTTTTTTTAGCCACAAAATCTCCCAAGACAATTCTTATGCTACATGACCCAACACGCAAGGCAAGCCTGAATTTATTGACATAACAGGCATGACTGCAGAGATTATCAATGATTCTTGCAGAAGAGCTGGCTGAAGGATTCTCTAAGGAGTTTCGAGTCCCCACTCCCCTAAAATTTTTGAAATTGTTAAAAGCGGAAGCCCCGTAATCGAAGAAAAGTCTTCCGTTTCTATTTTTGCAAACAAAGAAATTCCGTGCTTTTCAATTTTGTAAGAACCAGCACAGTCGTAAGGCTCATCACGATCCAAGTAGCGTTCAATCTGCGCCTCCGTTAGAGGCTTCATCGTTAATCGGGTGATATCGACATGAGCTCGACAAGTCTCCCCTTTTACAATCGCAATCGCCGTGACGATTTCATGAGTCTGCCCTTGCAACTCCTGAAGAGTTTTTTTAGCCCCTTCACGATTCCCAGGTTTACCGATAATTCGCCCCTGAAAACTCACCACTTGATCTCCACCAATCAGAATCGCCTCAGGAAATCGAGAGACCAAACTCTTTGCTTTTGCGACAGCCAAGTGAGTTGTGAAATCTTTTGGCGCGAGGCTAAAATCCTTTAGTTTATCCTCATTGATTGCGGGTGAATGAGAATCAAATGAGTGCCCTAACAAAGCGAGCTGAGCGCGGCGGTAGGGCGATGTACTAGCTAAAATTAGATGCGGCTTAAGACCCTGATTTATCTTCATTTTTTGGCTTCTATCACATCTTCACTCGCTCTCACAAGGAAATCATTATAGAGTTTATTGGGTGCGAATTCGAATGTAGCGCCCATAGGGGGTTCTATGTTATGCCAAGTGGGCACAAAAGAGGGATCTCAATTGTTATTACCCGATATTGCAAACGAAGTTAAACCCGAAGCCATAGGAACTCTTGATCGAGTCGGAATGACCGAGATCGAGGTTCCGGTGATGATGCGTGATGAACAGGGGCTTTTATTTCGGTTACCTGCGCGTGCAACAGCGTTTGTAAGTCTCGATGATCCAAAAGCAAAAGGCATTCACATGTCTCGGCTTTTTCTGGAACTACAAGACACTCTCTCTTCTCAAGAACTCAATTTTAAAACCGTCCAAAAACTCCTTCAAAGATTCGTTGAAACTCATCAGGGCATTTCGTCTTCAAGCGAAGTCAGAATCGCTTTTGATTACATGGTTCAACGACCAGCTCTTAAATCACAAAACTTAGGATGGCGCACTTACCCGGTGGCTTTCTCTGGAAATCTCAACAAAGGAAAATTTGAATTCGAAATGGAAGTACAAGTGATGTACTCCTCAACTTGCCCGTGCTCGGCCGCTTTGGCCCGACAGCTGATTCAAGAATCATTCTTGAAAAAGTTTGGCTCAAAAACGCAAGTTGAAATGGATCAAGTTCATGCTTGGCTTGGAACACAAGAGGGAGTTTCCGCGACTCCACACTCTCAGCGTTCAACGGCTCAAGTAAAAATCAAATTGTCTGATAGCGCTCACAGCCCTGATCTTATTGATCTCATCGATCTTTTAGAAATGCGTTTAGGCACGCCTGTGCAGGCTGCCGTTAAGAGAGAAGATGAGCAAGAGTTTGCTCGGCTTAACGGCCAGAACTTGATGTTCTGCGAAGATGCTGGACGACGCTTAAAAAGTGCTCTTAGCTCAATGCCTGGACTTCATGACTTTTGGATCAAGGTTACGCACATCGAAAGCCTCCACCCTCATAATGCCGTCAGCATTGTGACTAAAGGTGTTCAGGGCGGATACCGAGCTTAAGTTTCGATGTCGTTGAAATAAGCCTCTCGCCCCTCGAGAGTTTGCAAATTCCAGAGCTGACTGTAAATCCCTTTTTTCTGAATAAGCTCAGAATGTTTTCCGATTTCTTTTAACTGCCCGCGATCAAGAACTAAAATTTCGTCTGCGTTCACGATCGTTGAAAGTCGGTGTGCAATGACAATCATCGTACGATTCTTTCGCACTTCTTCTAGAGATTTCTGAATGAGAGATTCGGTTTCGTTGTCCACCGCTGAAGTTGCTTCGTCTAAAATCAAGATTGGTGGATTTTTTAAAATCGCTCTAGCGATTGAAACTCTTTGCCTCTGTCCGCCCGAAAGTTTTTGGCCTCTTTCTCCGATCACGGTGTCATAACCCTGTGGAAGTTTTTCGATAAACTCGTGGGCATGCGAAAGTTTTGCAGCACGAATCACTTCTTCACTCGACACTTTGTGATTCACACCGTACGCAATATTTTCGGCGATAGTGCCAGAGAAAAGATAAACGTCTTGGCCTACGTAACCGATTCCTTTGCGAAGGCTCTGTAGTTTTAGATCACGGATATCAGTTTCGCCAATTTTGATCTGGCCACCTGAAACTTCGTAAAAACGCAAGAGCAACTTTACAAGTGTGGATTTTCCAGAACCGGTCGGTCCCACAAGAGCCACGGTTTTCCCAAATGGAATTTCGTAACTCACGCCTTGAATAGTTTTGACTCGTCCCGAGTAAGCAAAGTCCACAGTCTGGAATTTAAGTGGTTCTTCAAACGGAACTTCAGAAATCGCGTTAGGGCCGCTAACAATTTTGAGAGGAGTTTCTAAAATATTGAGGACACGACTAGTTGAGGCCATGGCTCTTTCGAATAAATCAACGGTTTCGGCAAAGCCCGTCATTGGCCACAACAATCTTTGCGTGAGGAAAACTAAGACGCCGTAAAGACCTACATTTAGATCTCCACGTAGAGCCA
>JBFWYS010000439.1:0-3763 GCA_050186175.1 Pseudobdellovibrionaceae bacterium | reverse complement strand
TGAAAAAAGCTATGGCTGCAGCAATTCGTGGTGGAGTTCGTGGGATTAAGATCCGTGTTTCTGGTCGCCTTGATGGTGCAGAGATCGCGCGTTCGGAATGGTACAACGAAAAATCGGTACCGCTTCACACTCTTCGTGCAGACATTGATTACGGGACTGCAGAAGCTTTAACAAGCTACGGTCTTATCGGATTGAAAGTATGGATCTACAAGGGCGACATCTTGTCTGCTCGTGAAGTAGAGGAGGCTGGCCGTGTTAAGTCCTAAGCGAGTAAAATATCGTAAACAATTTATCCCTCGCGGAAGAGGAATCTCTTATAGGGGGTCAACTCTTAACTTCGGTGACTTCGGTCTTCAGGCTCTTGAAGGCGGCGCTTTAACGGCTCGTCAACTAGAGGCGGGTCGTATTGCGATCCAAAGAAGTATCAAGCGTGGGGGAAAAGTTTGGCTTCGTGTTTATCCAGATCGTCCAATTACTAAAAAGGCTGCTGAAACTCGTATGGGCAGCGGTAAGGGTAATCCGGAATTTTGGGTTGCACAGATTAGCGCGGGTCGCATTTTGTTTGAAATGAATGGTGTTACTAAGGAGCAGGCGCAAGAAGCTTTCTTAAGGGCGGCTCATAAATTGCCATTCAAGACACGTTTCTTGGTTCGGGAGTAGTTATGAAATATAAAGAGTTGATTTCTCAAACAGGCAAAGAGCTTGTGAAAAGAAAAAAAGAATTAAAGATGGAGCTCTTCACCGCCCAAATGAAAAATTCATTAGGTCAGTTGAATAATCCTCTTGAGATTCGCAAAATGCGTCGTGAATTGGCTCAGGTAGAAACAGCATTGTCGCAAAAAGCGCCTCTATAATAAATAAGGTAGGAATAAATGGCTAAAGTAAAAACACAATCTGTTGCTACTTCGACTCCGGGATCGACTGAAGGTCGTGGTAGAAGAATCGAAGTTGTTGGTCATGTGATCAGCGACAAAATGGACAAGACAATTTCTGTTCAAGTTTTCCGTTTAGTGCGCCATGCGCGTTACGGAAAGATCCAAAAGAAAGACTCTGTTTTTAAAGCTCACGACGAGAAGAACATTGCTAAAATTGGCGATAAAGTTCGTATTTTTGAATCTCGTCCATTGAGCAAGACAAAGCGTTTTGTTTTGGCTGAAGTTATCGAAGCAGCGAAAGTATAGGAGTAGAGTCATGATCCAAATGCAGACTCGTTTAAATGTAGCAGATAACTCAGGCGCTCGCGAAGTTATGTGCATTAAAGTGTTGGGTGGTTCTAAAAGAAGAACTGCTGCGATTGGCGACGTAATTGTTGTTTCTATTAAAGAGGCTCTTCCAAACGCGAAAGTAAAAAAGGGAGATGTTGCTAAAGCGGTAGTTGTTAGAACGGTCGGGAAATTACGCCGTGCGGACGGAAGTTATATCCGTTTCGACGACAATGCGGCTGTTTTAATTAACGCTGCTAAGGAACCAATTGGGACTCGTATTTTTGGACCAGTAGCAAGAGAACTTCGATCTAAGCAATTTGTTAAGATCGTGTCTTTGGCTCCTGAAGTTTTATAAGGGATTTGAGGAAGTTATGAATCGTTTGCAAGATAAATATCAAAAAGAGATCGTGCCATCTCTCAAAAAACAGATGAATGCGAAGAGTACGATGGAGGTTCCTCGTCTCGACAAAATCATTATTAGCGTTTGTACCGGTGATGCGGTTCAAAATCCAAAAATTTTGAACACTATTGTTGATGAGTTAACTGCGATCACTGGGCAAAAGGCTGTTAAAACAAAATCTAAGAAGGCGATCTCTAACTTCAAACTTCGTGAAAACATGGAAATTGGAGCTCGAGTCACTTTGAGAAGAGAACGAATGTGGGCTTTCCTTGATAAGTTGAACCACCTGGTTTTTCCACGGGTCCGTGACTTCCGTGGTCTTCCAAGCAAAGGCTTTGACGGCCGTGGAAACTACAATATGGGCTTAAAAGAACAGATCGTATTTCCTGAAATTAACTTTGACCGCGTAGAAAAAGCGCGCGGAATGAATATCACAATTTGCACCACAGCAGAAAACGATGCAAATGGTCGTTTATTGCTAGAGGCGTTGGGTGTTCCTTTCCGTAAGTAAGTAGATAAACACTAGAGAGGTGTATTTTGGCTCGTAAAGCAATGGTGATGAAAAATAACGATAACCGGGCACTTGCGGAAAAATATTTCAAGCACCGCAAAGAGCTTCGCTCGAAGTCTGTGAACATGACTCTTTCTGAAGAAGAAAGAGCTGAGGCGAGGCTTAAGCTGAACAAGCTTCCAAGGGACACTTCAGCAATTCGGGTCACGAATCGCTGCACACTTTCTGGACGATCTCGTGCAGTTTATAGGAAGTTTGGTATTTCAAGAATTGCATTTAGACAGTTGGCTTTAGATGGAAAACTGCCTGGCGTAACTAAGGCAAGTTGGTAAGGTGAGCATGGATACAATTAGCGATTTTTTGACAAGAGTTCGTAATGCAGGTAATGCTCGACACGAGAAGGTCGATATTCCGGCTTCTAAAATGAGAGCTGGTATCGCGCAGATTCTTATGGAAGCTGGAAAGATTCGATCGTTCAAAGTAGCGAAAGACAGCAAGCAAGGAATCATGCGTGTTTATTTGAAGTATGATGAAAATGGAAACCATGCGATTTCTAAAATCGATCGTGTAAGTCGTCCGGGTCTTCGTACTTATGTTCATGCTGATAAGATCCCTTCAGTTCGTTCTGGTTTGGGAATGTCAATTTTGAGTACTAGTAAAGGTATTATGAATGGTCGTGCTGCTAAGGAGCAAAACCTTGGTGGCGAATTGATTTGCGTATTGTGGTAGGTGGAATATGTCACGTATTGGAAAAGCCCCCGTTTTTGTGGACGATAAAACTCAAGTTAGTGTGACACCTAAGAACGAAGTTGTCGTTAAAGGTGGAAAATCTAGCTTAACAATCAAAATGCGTCCTGAAGTGAGCGCAAAACTTGATGGAAATCGCGTTGTTTTGTCTCGTAAAGATGATTCAAAACAATCAAAGTCTCTTCATGGCTTGTACCGTGCACTTATCCAGAATGCTGTCATTGGAGTTTCAAAGGGTTTTACAAAAACTTTAGAACTTCAAGGTGTTGGATACAGAGCAAACGTACAGGGTAAGAAGTTGGAATTGTCATTGGGATTTAGCCACCCGGTGGTTTTTCAAATTCCAGATGGAATCGAAATCAAAGTAGAAAAACAA
Organism: Pseudobdellovibrionaceae bacterium; assembly: GCA_050186175.1. GTDB lineage: Bacteria > Bdellovibrionota > Bdellovibrionia > Bdellovibrionales > Bdellovibrionaceae > JBFWYS01. The sequence continues at coordinate 524 of JBFWYS010000439.1, read as the reverse complement.
ACTTCTATCGCGATCACTGGCGCGAGCCGTGAACAAGTAGGACAGGTGGCTGCAAAAGTTCGTAGCTTTAGACCGCCAGAGCCGTATCTTGGAAAAGGCGTTCGTTATTCTGATGAGAAGATCCGTCGTAAAGCCGGTAAATCTGCAAGTAAATAAGTTTTGAGGTGATGTCGTGAAATTAAAATTGAATAAAGGCACAGCAGCAAAGCGTGTTAACAGACTAAAAAAGAAAATCCGCATTCGTAAGACTGTGACGGGAACTTCTGAAAGACCACGTTTATGTGTCTACAGAAGCGCTCGCCACATGTATGCTCAAATTATCGATGACGTTGCTCAAAAAACTTTGGTGTCAACTTCTTCTTTAACTTTCGAAAAAGCAATGAAGGGCAAAGACGAAGCAAAGGCGGTTGGTGAAGCGATTGCTAAATTGGCCGCGACTAATAATATTAAAAACGTAGGATTTGATCGAAAGGGAGTTATCTATCACGGACGCATTCAAGCGGTGGCTGTGGGGGCACGTGGCG
>JBFWYS010000438.1:0-3774 GCA_050186175.1 Pseudobdellovibrionaceae bacterium | reverse complement strand
GGTCGATAAGCTTATTAATGCTGTTGGTGAACTTGTAGTTTTGGACTCTGTTGTACGACAACAGAACAAAATGAAAGCTGAACTCGAAGTTCACAAGACCATGGAGCAAATGGGAAAAATTATTCGCGAGGTTCAAGATTTATCTATGAGTCTTAGAATGGTGCCAGTAAAGCCCCTCATCCAAAAATTACAGCGTATTTGCAGAGATACATCTGGTGATCTCGGAAAAAGTGTCGACTTTGTCGTAAAAGGTGAGGAATCGGAAATTGATAAAACGATCTTAGATATGATCAGCGACCCTTTAGTTCATTTGATCCGAAATGGAATCGATCACGGTCTCGAAAAACCTGATGATCGCACGCAGGCAGGTAAAAATGTGACGGGAAGACTGGAGCTCTCTGTCGGCCATGAAGGCGGACAGCTCGCGTTTCGAATCAAAGATGACGGAAAAGGTTTGGATTCCCAGAAGATTGCGGCAAAGGCCATCGAAAAGAAATTAATCGCCACAGCCGATCATCTCACCGAAAGCAAAATTTTTGAACTTATCTTTGCGCCCGGCTTTTCAACAAAATCAGAGGTGACCGAGGTTTCAGGACGCGGAGTGGGCATGGATGTAGTCAAAACATGTGTAAATACACTTGGTGGGAAAATTGAAATTAAATCTCAGGTCGGCATGGGAACGGAATTTATGATTTCATTGCCCCTGACGGTTGCGATCATAGAAGGTATGGTTGTCGATTCTGGCAAGAATTGCTTTATAGTTCCCTTTTCTCAGGTGTCCGAAACTTTGAAAATTGCCAACGAAGATTTGAACAAAGGTAACGAAGCAGGAGCCATGTTAAAATTGCGCGGAAAAATTTATCCTGTTTTTGTTATGAACGACCTCTTAGGCGGAAAAAAGAACGAAAAACTTGAGGGCACCGGGCTCGTCATCAAGTCTGGAAAATATGAGTTTATAATGTTGGTCGACAATGTTGTAGGGCAACAACAGATCGTCGTGAAACAACTAGGGGCCGAGCTTTCTGGCTTCAGACGCTATGTAGGGAGCGGAGTACTTGGAGATGGAAAGCCGGCCCTTATCTTAGATCTTTTACAATTGGCAGACGAAGAAACAAATAAAAGAAGGGTTGCTTAAATGGAACAAACAGACAAATTTTTAAATTTTGCAGTCGGAGATGAAAGTTTTGGTGTTCCTCTGTTGACAGTTCGCGAGGTCATCGGAATGCCAGAAGTGACGCCGATTCCCCAGGCTCCTCAACATGTTGTCGGCATCATGAACTTACGTGGGCAAATTATCACGATTTTTGATTTGCGCTCTTGTCTCAAAATTCAGAGTAAAAATAAAGACACCGCCACAGTTATCATCTGCGAGATGCCTTTTGGACAGATGGGTCTGATTGTTGACCATGTTTCGAGTGTTTTATCCGCGAATCAAGGAAGTCTTTCTGAAGTACCTCCCGGCTCCAAGGCTTCTCATCAGGAGTTCATTACAAATATTTACACCCGCGATAAAGAAATGATTTTAATGTTAGATGTGGAAAAATTGGTTTCGCGAGAAGCGAAATTGATTTCTCAAGTTAACAGCAAAGTAGCCTGAAAAGAGAGATTATGAAGACATCTAATAATTCGATCATGGCAATCGCATCAGAAATTTCTCAGGTTTCTGGTGTTCAATTGGGCGAAAGACAAAAGGAAATGGTTGTGCAGAGACTTCGTAGACGCATGACCATGTTGGGCTTGGCTGATGAACTAGAATATGTGAAATACTATCTGGAGAATCGTCAGGAAGAATTTCCCGAACTTCTCTCTCTGTTTACAACTCACCATACTTTTTTCTTTCGAGAATTTCGACATTTTGAACTTTTAAAAAGTGAAATTTTACAGAAGGCGGTTGCGAAAGTGCGTCAACGTCGCGAGACGACTTTGCGGGTCTGGTCGGCTGCCTGCAGCCGCGGGCAAGAAGTGTATTCTTTGGCCATTTTTGTGGAGCAATATCTCCGTGAAAATGCCCCCGAAATCAAATTTGAAATCTATGGATCTGATATTGACTCAATTTCAGTTGAAATTGCAAAAAACTCGGTATTTAGCAAAAAGGAAATTGATTCGGTGCCACTTATTTTCCAAGAGGGAAATTTTATTCCTGGTGCAGGCCAATTTTCAGAATATGTAAAAATTCACTCTAGATTTCGGGACGTTTGTCATTTTAGCAGTGCAAATTTGTTGGATGCCAAGACATGGCCTGACAAGAAGTTTGATATCATTTTTTGTCGAAATGTTTTTATCTATTTTTCTCCGCAGGATATAAAAAAAACATCGGATGCTTTTGCAAAAGCATTGGTTCCAGCGGGACACCTGTTCTTGGGTTTAACTGAAACGCTAAATGGGTTAGACGTTACATTTAAAGTGGCGGGACCATCGATCTATCAGATGCCAGATAGATCTCCGTCTCCAGAGTTAAAAGTAGTTCCTTCGGTTAAAGAGATTGAAAAAAAGTATCGCGTCCTTTGCGTAGATGATTCTCCTACGATTTTGACTCTTCTGAGGCAGATGTTTGCCTCGGAAAAGGACTTTGTCATCGAAACGGCCAGCAATGGTGCGGAAGCTTTAGAAAAAATTAAGGGTAAAAAGTATGATTTTATGACTTTGGATATTCACATGCCGATTATGACTGGTCTCGATTTCATGAAAAAATCAAATCCGGCCAATCGCCCCCCTGTTTTGGTCGTGAGCTCTGTTGAAAGAGAGGACCAGTCTCTTGCTTTTGAAATGTTAAGGCTTGGAGCAAAAGATTACGTTCAAAAACCAACCCTCAAGGACTTTGAGTCTCGTAAAGAAGAAATTTTGGTCAAGGCTAAGCTTTTAACAAGTGCAAAGCCTACCTCCGCAACCAATCATTCTTTAGACAACCAATTTAAGAAAGAAATGTCTCGAACAGTTGTGAGGGGTACCGTTGCTTTGATTTTCAATTCGGGTGATTTCAATAACGCCAACGAATTTATTAAGCAAGTAGGGAAGAATCAAATTCAACATAAGATGTTTCCGGTTCGAGCGCAAAATGGGTTGGGTCCGTTTTTACCTAAGGAAGACCTTGCAAGCTGTGACGCAATTGTGGTTCTCAGCTCATTTTCAAAAGAAGATCTCATGAAATTAAAGGAATCTAAGATTCCCCTTTTTTTGCTAGAAGAATGTTATCGTGGAGACCGGTTGAAACTGATCCGTGATTTTGAGATCTATCCGACCGCAAGCATTAACTATATCGTTCTTAAATATTTGCGAGAAAAAAATGGTAAATAACAATTTGCCTATTAAAACTTTGATCGTTGATGATTCAGTTGTAATTCGAAAAGTTCTAGAGCGTCTTTTCAAGGGAGATTCACGATTCAGGGTCGTGGGTGAAGCCGGCTCCTGTAAAGAAGCATTACGAATGATAAAGTCCATGGAGTTGGATCTTATTACCATGGACCTTCACATGCCGGATGGAACTGGGCTTGATGTCATCAAGAGTTACATGAATTTGAAGCCGGTGTCGACCGTTGTAATCAGCTCTTTGCGTCCAGAAGAATCAAATCTTGTTTTGGAAAGTTTAGAGAACGGAGCGATCGATTATATTGAAAAGCCGGATCAAAAAACTCTGCTGACAAAAAAGGCGGAAATTTTAGATAGGCTCTTTCATGCGTCTCAGTCAAAAAAGGCAATTAGGGTTTCATCAGTAAAACGTAAGGCCCTTTTGAAGTGGCCGGCAAACTCGATCTTGCTTATCGGAGCTTCAACGGG
>JBFWYS010000437.1:0-3775 GCA_050186175.1 Pseudobdellovibrionaceae bacterium | reverse complement strand
TCCTATTTAAGACAATAGTATCATATATCTTAGATATAGCAATTTATTTTAAATGTCCTATTTAAGGCTTTTGTTTGGAAAAATTGAGTACTAAGGTCCTAACAAGGACAATTATATTGTGCTGTGAATAAGTGAAAAATAAACGCTGACAACCAACTGTTTTAAAAAAGTTGGAAGCCAATGACCTCCATTTTACAAAGAAATAGGGACGCGGTCGTCAAATCAATGTTTATAAAAGTTGACCCTGTTGAGTCGATAACTTTGGTACAGACGAAAATACTTTTCTTTGAGAGTCTTTGCCGTCTCATCGAAGCCATTCCTATCAAAATGCCAAGATTCTGCGCCTATAGGTCCCTCAGTTGATCCTCCAATGTGATCACCTACGCCTTCATAGTGACTTCTTTTAAGAGGTCACTATAGGTGATTGCGCCATTCCGAGACAGCTATCTTTCATTTCAAAGTGAGATCAAAAGTAACTTTCTAAGTTTTTGATTTTCCTAAAATTTTAAAGCCAAAGTCTAGATTTAAAAAAATTGAATTTTTCACGCCTTGACTTTTTTTTGCGCGATCCGAAAATTATAGTAGAAACAGCATTACAGACGGCTGTAACTTCTTTATCTAATTCGCGCGCCTTGCCGTATTAAAGGAGGTACAAAGTGAGAGTTCCTTCAGGAGTTCCACCGAATCAACTTCGGTAAACACATTCCAACTTTTCTCAAAAATTTTATTAGTGGCCATTCGTGACTTGAAGTCCTGTATTAATGCAGGCGCAAGTTTCAATGTGACCGTTTTTTAAACTTGAAAACTGGAGGGTTTCTTATGGAATTGCATAGCCAAGAATTAATGTATGAGTTTCACGCAAGAGAACTGACGCAGACTGAAGCATTGAAGCAGTATGCTGATCATGTCGTGAAGGAAATCAAATCTACGTATGGTTGGGACACTGACGTTCAGATTAACATAGAACCAGAAGCCAAAGATAAACATTTGTTTTCAGTTTCGATGGGTGTCTTCGGTTTGGATGAACCAATCGTCGTCAAGAAAGATGGAAAACATGTCATGGCGGTATTGCGAAAGGTTCGAAAGGCCGTGATTCGGCAGATCCATCGACTAAATAAAAGGCGAATTACCTATCGTAGAAAAACATTTTTAAAAGAGCAATTAGCTTCATAATTGAGAGGAGGACAAAATGAACATTGAAAGAACGATTAACCCGGTTCAGGCATCATTCTTCAGAAGTAACTCCACTGAGTTCAACAAACAAAAGGAGACATTTCACGACATCTTTCAGCGCACGCTGAATAGTAAGTCGAGTTCAAGTCCTCCGAAGATTGAACTCACTGGAATATTAGTCCCTTGTAACGAGGTGGTTGCAGAGCTTCGCTTCAAGTTCAAATTAGAAACCGATACAAAAGAGTATCTTTTGAGTATGAGTGACGCACTTTCACTCATCGCAAAAAAAGCGGAATGGGACGAGGTCACGGTCAAAGGATGTCTTAGTCCTGAGGGCAATATCTTTGAGGTTGAAAAAATCTTCCTCGTTCAAGATAGTCAACCGCTCAAGATTACTACGAGTGTTGGCGATAGTTACTTTGATATTGATACTTACAAAAAACTGATCGCAATGCGAGGAAAGATCGAGCTAACGCCCGATTACTTGGCTTCTTAAGGAGGTAGAGTGTTCGATTGGATTTTTAAAAACTTTAAGAAAGCGAGAGACCGTAAGCGTGTTGTCCTGATCACGGGGGCGAGCACGGGACTGGGTTTGGCGTTGACCCAAGAGCTCACCAGTTCTGGCAGGTTTCATGTGATAGCGACAGCACGGCGGTCTTCACTAGGACGTTTTAAAGAAGCCGGTGTTTTTGAATCAGAAAATCTTTGGATTCGACCGCTAGATGTGTTGTTGAAGTCTCAACGTGATGCCGTTGTCACCGAAGCCAACGAAAAATTAGATGGCATCGATGTTTTGATTAACAACGCAGGTTACTGCCTAAGAAGTGTTGTCGAGCAAGTCAACGAAACTGAACGACTTCGGCAGATCGACACCAACTTCCGGGCACCGATGGCTTTGATTCGAGGAGTCCTACCTCACATGAGAAAAAAACGCTCAGGGCATATCATCAACCTCTCTTCTGTGGGGGGAATGATGGCAATGCCTACGATGTCTATCTATAGTGCCTCGAAGTTTGCCCTTGAGGGCGCTACAGAGGCCCTTTGGTATGAGGTTCGTCCGTGGAAGATCAAAGTCTGTCTGATCCAGCCGGGATTCATAAATTCAGATTCCTTTAAAAATGTGAAGTTGACCCGAGAGAGCCGCAAGTCAGTCCAGGACAGAAATAATCCCTACTATTATCACTACAGCTCAATGGCTCCTTTTATCGAGAAGATGATGCGTCTGTCGCGATCAACGCCTGAAAAGATTGCAAGGAAAATTCGCAAGGTCATCGAAAGCTCCGACCCGCCTCTGCGGGTACCAGTAACTATTGATGCGTATTTCTTTGGCTTAATCAGGAAACTTCTTCCTCGCCGACTTTACCACGGACTCATGTACTATTCCTTGCCGAAGGTTTTTCGTTGGGGCGAAGACGACCATTATCACATGGACGCCGCATATGAAAAATCTGAATCTTTGAAATCAATGGCTGCTTCCAATCGACAGAACTGTTGGAACCGGAATGCCGTCAGCACGGAACCAATTTAATCCAGAGCTCGCAACTGATGCCAAAGGGTCGATCTTCGATCGATCCTGAAAGCGACAATTTTTTTGCTCCGGCATTAGTCATAGTTGCTCGGTTCTCAAATATCGTTGAATTTGGCGAGGGTTCAGAAGAAGAACATATGATATCAACTGCTTCGTAATCTTGGATGCCATCGAGCTTGGTAGCTGAGTCAAAATTAATTTTTCAAAATTAAATCGAAGTTAGATTGATCTTTGAGAGAAACCTCTTTAGATGAGGTTCCGCATTTTGACGACGCGTGAATTTTATATGTTTTATCGGCAGAAACGGATGTGGAGAGATTGTACTCACCATTCATATCAGTCGAAGAGGTAGCAACAACTTTGCCGTTATCTAACAAACTAATGGCCACATAAGTTGCGGGTCTTAGGGAGAGGCCCTCACCACACAAAACTTTTCCTGAGATTTTTCGAACAAGAGGCGCTCTAGTTAGAACCGGAACACCCAGTACAGTTCCCGAGGATTCATAAGAATCAGCGTTTAGCTTTTCAGAGAATTTTTGATCTGCATTTTTAGGTCCTGAAATGCACCCAGCTACACAAAAGTTTGTAAAAACAATCCAGAACAGTTTCTTGATCATGACCAGATTCTACAAAAGATACGTTTAATGTCTACCTGAACCTATCAAAATCTGAGTGGCCAATTAAGTCTTACAGCTGTCCAGCAGCTTATTAGCGTCAAGTAATGGCGTCGAGTCTCTGATGACATTTGGAGCAGACGAGATGATCTACGATATCACAGTTTCATCCACGTCTCATGTGGTCGCCGTTGCATCAACTCTAAATAAAAATGGGTCTGCCAGAGAGTATGTGCTGACCTTAGCGTTATAGCGAGGGCCTTTGTAACGAAAAATAGTTTAAGATTATTTCCTCTTCTTCTTCTTCGGAGCTAAAGGAACTTCCTCTACCTTTTCTTTGCGAAAAATCAAGTAAAGCGCTACGCCCACAATTGGTATGCTCAAGATCTGTCCCATGTTCATAAAAAGTTGATTCTCAAAGGCCTCTTGATTTTCCTTGAAATATTCGAGGAAAATTCGC
>JBFWYS010000436.1:0-3779 GCA_050186175.1 Pseudobdellovibrionaceae bacterium | reverse complement strand
ACAACAAAAAGAGAACAGAACATAAACTGCAACTTTATCCACTTCTACGGACCATAAAGATTGCAATTGAAATTCGCTGAGATTAGCATTTTCAGATTTCACTTTTTCTTCAATAAACTGACGCATTTTGGCTTGAATCGCGTCGTGGGGAATAACATGACCCAACGGATCTGAGTGAATCAAGTTCCATGTCCAAGATGCCAACGCCGTGAAAATCAAAAGACTTAAATATTTCATTAGCCTGCAATCCTTCTATTTGAGACTATCAGCTCGTTGCGAGCCGCTCTATAGGCTCAGAATCTATGAGCAGCACAAAAAAGGCAATTCGTATGATGAAGCAAAACCTGGCTGACTGGGAAAAAATTAAAGAAAACCTAAAAAAAGAGCTGCAAACGCGGGGTCTGCGGCTATCGCTGGCGGATTTATCAGGTTTTGTCGAAGAGTTATCGCCTTCTTGGGGGCAAAAAGCGCTCGGTTTTGCACTTGATTTCGCTAAACCCTTTGTCGCTGGAATTGGCCTTCGCGTTGCGCGATGGAGCGATACTTCGGTGGAAATCATTGTTCCTCTTAAAACTAAGAATAAAAACGAAAGCGGCACGTTGCATCACGGCGTGCTTGTTACGGGGGCAATTGAATGTGTTCAGTTGCTCTGGAGCCGACATTTGCCTCTGACATATGAGAATTGGTCCCTTCAAAATTTTCATATCGATTTTTTGCGTCCCGCAGAAGGCGATGTGTTTATTCGTTACGAACTCTTGGAATCTGAGCGTGAGAAAATTTTATTTCAAGCGCGTGTGAATCAAAGTGTCTCAATTGAGGCGCCTATTCATTTATTCGATTCGAACGGCCAATTGATCGCCGAGGCAAAGGCGTCTCTCTCGCTGCAGCAAAGAGTCGCAATCCCTTCTCAATCATGACAAACGGGCTTTCGCCTGTTATCCAAAAATCCCGAGAGAGTTAGGATTATTAATGGAAGTATTAGAGTCGCATATTAGTTCGAAAAGTTCTGATTTCGCCGAAAATAAAATGGCCATGCAAAAGATCATGGAACTTTGGCGGTCTCGAATTGAACAGACAAAATTGGGCGGGGGAGCCGATCTTCTGGCCAAGCACAAATCTCGCGGCAAACTCACATGCCGAGAACGTATCGAAGCCCTTTTGGATCCTGGAACCTCTTTTTTAGAGTTCTCGACTCTTGCGGCTTGGGAAATGTACGAGGGCCAGGCTCCAGCAGCGGGAGTGGTCACCGGAATCGGTGTGATTTCTGGAACCGAATGTGTGGTCGTCGCTAATGATGCCACCGTAAAAGGTGGAACTTATTTTCCGATGACAGTTAAAAAACATCTTCGAGCGCAAGAGATCGCACTAGAGAACGGTCTTCCCTGTGTTTATCTCGTCGATAGTGGCGGAGCGTTTCTTCCTTTGCAGGCTGAGGTTTTTCCCGATCGGGATCACTTCGGAAGAATCTTTTATAATCAAGCTCGTATGTCGGCTCTCGGAATTTCACAAATTTCTGTGGTGATGGGAAGTTGTACAGCGGGTGGCGCTTATGTTCCTGCGATGAGCGATGAAAATGTGATCGTAAAAGGGAATGGAACTATTTTTCTCGGTGGACCACCGCTTGTAAAAGCTGCAACAGGGGAAGAGGTTTCTGCTGAAGATTTAGGTGGCGCCCGAGTTCACTGTGATGTTTCTGGGGTCACTGATCATTTTGCTGAAGATGACGATCACGCGCTCGAGATCACTCGCAGTATTGTTGCGCACTTAAATCACCGACGAAAAGTTCAGCTTAAAACTATGCCGGTCGAAGAACCCTTATTTCCCTCCGAGGAAATTTACGGAATTATTCCTAAGAACGAAAAAGTTCCTTTTGATGTTCGTGAGATTCTCGCAAGAGTTGTAGATGGAAGTCGTTTTCACGAGTTCAAACACAACTATGGAAAAACTTTGGTTACAGGTTTTGCTCATATTTGGGGAATGCCTGTTGGAATTATCGCAAACAACGGCGTTCTCTTTAGCGAGAGCGCCTTAAAAGCGGCGCATTTTATTGAGCTCTGTGAACAACGTGAAGTTCCCCTCGTGTTCTTGCAAAATATCACGGGCTTTATGGTCGGCAAGAAGTACGAAAATGAAGGGATTGCAAAACACGGCGCTAAAATGGTGATGGCTGTTTCCAACGCACGAGTTCCTAAATTCACAGTCGTGATTGGTGGATCTTATGGAGCCGGTAACTACGGAATGTGCGGAAGAGCATTTCAACCTCGTCAATTGTGGATGTGGCCGAATGCCAAAATTTCTGTCATGGGTGGAGAACAGGCGGCAAATGTTCTTCTTACGGTAAAACTGGATCAGATGGCGGCAAAAAAACAAACGTTGAGTCCAACTGAGCAGGCAGCATTTAAAAAACCTATTTTAGATAAATACGAAGTTGAAAGCTCGGCCTATTATTCATCGGCGCGGATCTGGGATGATGGAATTATTGATCCTGCAGATACAAGACGAGTTTTAGCTCTCGGAATTGCAGCAAGCCTCAATCGTGAATGGGGAGACGCTAAACAGGGCGTCTTCAGAATGTAGGGAGACCGCACGTGCTTAAAATCGAAGAGAAAAATCACATTGCTTACGTTACTCTCAATCGTCCCGAGTTGCGAAATGCGTTTAATCCCCAGATGATCGGGGAACTCACACAGACTTTTTCTAAATTTTCAAAACGAGCTGACTTGGTAGCCATTGTTCTTAGAGGAGAAGGTAAGAGCTTTTGTGCTGGAGCTGACCTTACATGGATGAAGAGTATGGTGAATTTTTCTCTCGAGGAAAATAAAAGAGACTCGCATGAACTTTTTCAAATGTTTGAATCCATTGATCGGTGTGCTTTACCTGTAGTGGGTCAAGTCCATGGTCATGTGATGGGTGGGGCACTCGGTTTAGTGGCAGCTTGTGATTTTGTCGTGGCTGAAACCCAAACTCAATTTTGTTTCAGCGAGGTCAAGCTCGGACTTGCTCCGGCCGTCATTGGTGCTTTTGTTTTAAAGAAAACAACTTTGGGGCTGGTTAAGCCTGCAATGCTTTCAGCGCGCATTTTTTCTGCGACTGAGGCTCATCACATGGGATTGGTTCACGAGGTAGGCTCGCAGGTTGAATGCGATCAAGCAGTTCATAATTTTGTGTCGGCCGTAAGAGATTGTGGCTCTGAAGCAGTTAGAGAAACAAAAAAATTAATTTCTGCAGTTCCTGATATGGACTGGTCGAATGCGAAGATAGCAACCTCGCAGGTTATCGCTGAACGAAGAGTGAGCACTGAAGGACAAGAGGGTTTGCGCGCATTTTTAGAAAAAAGAACACCGAGTTGGAAGAGATCATGAAAAAGATTAAGAGGCTGGCGATTGCAAATAGGGGCGAAGTGGCCGTGCGAATTATTCGCGCTGCTGAAGAACTCGGAATTGAAACCGTTCTTCTTCACTCGGAAGCAGATATAGGGACGAGAGCATATCGTCTCTCAACCAAGCAAATTTGTATTGGTCCTGCCCCAACGTCTGAGAGTTATTTAAATATCGATGCGAATGTTCAAGGGGCTCTTGCAGGAATCGCCGATGCAGTTCATCCAGGTTTTGGATTTTTATCTGAAAATGCAGATTTTGCGGCAGCAGTTGAAAAAGTAAATTTAATTTTCGTAGGACCTAAGCCCGAATCGATTCGTCGTTTAGGTGATAAGGTTGAATGTAAGGAAGTCGTAAAGTCATTGGGACTTCCTTTGGTTCCTGGATATCAAGGAGAAGATC
>JBFWYS010000435.1:0-3793 GCA_050186175.1 Pseudobdellovibrionaceae bacterium | reverse complement strand
TTTTTGGACATCAGATGCGTTTCGATTTGGAAAAAGGGTTTCCTCTCGTCACCACCAAGAAGCTCCACCTCCGCTCGATCATCCATGAACTCTTGTGGTTTCTAAAAGGAGACACAAATATTTCTTATCTCAAAGAAAACAAAGTCGGAATTTGGGATGAATGGGCTGACGAGAACGGAGATCTCGGTCCTGTGTATGGTCAACAATGGAGAGCTTGGCGATCTGCTGACGGACAAACGATCGACCAAATTTCAAATGTGATCGAGCAAATTAAAACAAATCCAGATTCAAGAAGATTGATGGTTGTTGCTTTTAATCCGGGTGATGTCGACAAAATGGCTTTGCCACCTTGTCATGCATTTTTTCAGTTTTATGTGGCAAACGGCAAATTGAGCTGCCAGTTGTACCAAAGATCTGCAGATGTTTTCTTAGGTGTTCCTTTTAATATCGCAAGTTACGCACTTCTTACGCATATGATTGCACAGGTTTGCGGTCTTGGAGTCGGAGAATTTATTCATACTCTTGGTGATGCGCACTTATATTCAAATCACCTCGATCAAGCGCGATTGCAACTGACTCGCGATCACAAACCACTTCCAAAGCTGGTTTTAAATCCAGAAATTAAAAACATTTTTGAATTTAAATTCGAAGACATTCAAATCGTGGGATATGAATCTCATCCAGCAATTAAAGCTGAGGTTGCAGTATGATTGTTTCGCAAATTGCGGCGATGGCAAAAAATCGCGTGATTGGCGTCGATAATAAACTGCCCTGGCATATTCCTGAGGATCTCAAGTTTTTTAGAGAGAAGACTAAAAATAGCATCATTATTATGGGAAGAAAAACTTTTGAGTCTCTTCCCGGAGTTCTCCCCAAACGTTTCAACATTGTCGTTACGAGGCAAGAAAATTATACAATTGGTAATCCTTTGGTTCTGGTGGTGGATAGTATTGAAAATGCTCTTAGAGAGGCCGAGGCAAGAATCGGAGAATGGGGACAAGAAGTTTTTATTGCCGGCGGCGGAGAGATTTATACTCAGGCTCTTCCCTATTCGGATCGTATCTACCTTACTGTGATTGATCGGGAAGTTCCGGGGGATGCTCGTTTTCCTGAGTTTGATGTGAAGAGATTTAAACTTGTAGAGAGAAGAGAACGGCAGGAACCGGAACCATTTGCTTTTTGTGTTTATGAGAATCAGCAGGTTTTGAAGGTTTAGTGGTTCGCACATTTTTTTTATTAAAAAATTTTCTTTGTTGTTCGCATAGTTGATCCATCCATGAGAGGCTTATTTCCCGGCCTTCCTGGCCGGGAAAGCAAGTTTTACCAGAGGTCAATGCGAAGAATGTCCTAAAAGTTTTTTGCAATGGCTGCCACGATGGCAGCCATTCCGGGGGTTCGGGGCGCGATAGCCCCGATTGCAGGAAGCATGCACGAGATTCGGCACCAAACTATGCGCATACCCTAAACCCGAATCCCCAGCACCCAAAATAAAAACGCATACTCCTCAGCAATTTCTTTCAAATAATTATATCTACCTGAAGACCCAGCATGCCCAGCTTCCATCTTCGTTCTAAAGAGCAAAAGATTTGAATCCGTTTTTAAATGGCGCAGTTTCGCGGCCCACTTCGCGGGCTCCCAGTAAGTCACGCGAGGATCATTGAGCCCTGCCGTAATGTAAAAATGCGGATAATCTTGAGCTACAACATTGTCGTAAGGAGAATACCCCTTCATGTAGTGATAGTACTCTTTGTCCGCAGGATTCCCCCACTCTTGAAACTCAGTCTGCGTAAGCGGCAGACTGGTATCAAACATCGTATTGATCACATCAACAAAAGGAACATGTGCAACAACAATTTTGAATAAATCGGGTCGCATATTGGCCGCAGCTCCGACGAGCATTCCGCCTGCACTTCCGCCTCCAATTACGATCTTTTCAGGATGCGCCCACTTTTTCTTCTTTAGGTATTCGGCACATGCGATGAAATCCAAGAACGTGTTCTTCTTTTTTAGAAATTTTCCGTCCTCATACCATTGTCGACCCATTTCTTGACCCCCACGGATATGCGCGAGAGCGAAACCCATCCCACGATTTAAGAGGCTCAGTTTTGTTGACGAAAAATACATCGGTAGCGAATAGCCGTAAGATCCATATCCATAGAGATAAAAAGAATTCATGGCATTTTGCTTGAACCCTTTTTTGTACATTAAAGTCAATGGAACAAGAATTCCATCGTGGCTCTTCACCATCACTCTTTCGCAGACATAGTTTTTACTTTTAAAACCTGGAATCTTATCTTGCTTACGAATCTGCTGTTTTTTCGTTTTCAAATTGTAATCGATCACAGATCGAGGAGTAATTGGCGACGTATATGTGAGCCTAATAATATCAGTATTGTATTCAAAGTTGTCTCCAGATGCTGTTACGGAAAAAACTTTATCTGTAAACTTCATCTGATATTGTTTCAGGCTCAAAAGACTCACGACCCGGACCCGCGGGACCGCTTTTTTTGATTCAAACATCACAACATGATTTTTAAAAACTACAAGGGAAGTCAAGAGCGCATGGGGATCTGGTTTTACAAAATCTTTCCAGTTTTCAGTTCCAGAGTCCTCAACTGGCGCGATGACAGCCTTAAAGTTAAGCGCGTTGTTATTGGTGTTAATCAAAAAATAGTTCTTGTTCTTAAGAACCACATGTTCGCAGTTGTACTCAATACCTTCTTTGCGAGGCTGAATTACCCGGGCCTTATACTCCGGTTTGTCCGCAGGAATATACCATTCTTCTGAGGTAATTTTTCCGTGAGTACCGATCAGAATATACTGATCACTTGAAGTTTTTCCGACGTGAACAAAATGTTTCTCGTCTTTTTCCTCAAAAACGATTTCGTCACTCTCACCTGAATTACCGAGAATATGTTTACGCACTCGAAATGGAATTTGCTTTTCATTGAGCTCGGTATAAAAAATCGTTTTGTTGTCGTTGGCCCAAACGGCACCTCCATAACAGTTTGGAATCTGATCCTTTAGAATTTTGCCAGTCGCGATATCTTTAAAATGCATTGTGTACTTTTCAGAACCATCAAAGTCTACAGAGTACATGAGCAGCTTTTGATTTGGACTTACAGACATCGTTCCTAGGGAAAAATATTTCTTTCCTTTAGCAAGTTTGTTGCCATCAAGAAGAACTTCTTCTTTGCCCTTCTTTTTGGGTTTACGGCAACGAATTGCATACTGCTGACCTTTTTTCTCTCGCGTGTAGTAAAAATATTCGCCCCATGGAGCTGGAACAGAGGAGTCATCTTCCTTGATTCGCTTTTTCATCTCTTGAAAAAGCTTAGCCTCATTTTTCTTAAGGGGTTTCATAATGAGATCAGCGTAAGCATTTTCTGATTTTAAGTACGGAAGAGTTTCTTTGTGCTCTCGATCGCGGAGCCAAAAATAAGGGTCTTCTCGTTTTTCGCCGTGATTTTCAAAAGTTTGTGAATAGCGACTAGCCGCAGGTTTTTTCATGTGAGCACCTCTGAACAGTTAACGATATTCTGAGGTGCCAGAGGTGTCAAAGCGACTTTGATTACTTTTGGTCGGGTTTATATTCCGTTTTCATGACCTTGTCCCAAAACTGAATGCGCCAAACGGCTGCAGTCAGAATCCGCCTCCTGTAGATGGTTTTCCGTAAAAGTACGGGGTCCTTGAAACGACGCACCTATCGACTAGAAACAAAACCTAACTCAAGTAGACCTTTTTTCCAGTGTAAAATCTCAATTCCATTTTGAACTCTGTTACTTGGACTATT
>JBFWYS010000434.1:0-3794 GCA_050186175.1 Pseudobdellovibrionaceae bacterium | reverse complement strand
CGCAGCCAACGGAATCTATCCTCTTCTAGGTAAATAATGCCGGCTTTTGTGTTGAGAAATTGCTTTTTTTCTTGAATTCACTTCCATATTTAATTCGCACTAACAGCCCCTACATCCGTCTGGTAAAAGCACTTCAATTCATACCATCCAGGCTCATTTGCAGACTCGATCTCTTCGCAAACAAGTTGTTTATATCTTGGCTCTCTCAAACGGGGATCAATCTCCCCCGCATATTCCCTAATATAAGGAAGGTCAAAATGAATAAAGCCCTCTTCAGCTTCCTTGGGAATCACCTTAGTCGCCACATATTCCTTGGGGAATCCTGATGGAAGAGGCAGGTCGTGAAATCCCTCACCAGGAATATAGACAACGTCTCCATAAAAACGGAGAGTAACCTCTTTGTACTCCTCATGAAGCTCATGCTTTAAAAAGTGAGTCATGCGCCCTTCATCCGTCAGACCGATGTGAAGCTTTGAAGATTTTACAGGATTTTTTGGGCTAAAAAAACCGGGAATATGGGTTAATTCATCGCGATACATGCGAATAGTCGGCGCCACATCTTTGGGTTCAAGAAATGAGCCTATTGCCACCGGAAGACCTAAGTGACGAGCCGTTTTTTGATAAAACCCCTCTTCAGGAACATAAATCCAGCTGCCGAAATCGTGATGACCTTCAGCAAGGGCAACATGTTGCAGTCCGCTTTCAAACCAAACATTGCCTCCCTCATCGACGCGATACAAGATTTGCGTCTCGAAGCTAGCAAGAAAAGTGTGAAAACCTGGCTGTAGATTAAGCCAGGAACGATTTTGTACAATGAATCCTATGATTTCATCTTTTTTAATAATCGTCACAATTTCAGGAAAGCGCATATCTTCAATATGGTAAAAACCGTCGTTTTGAGCATAGAGCCAATTCTTGTACATCTTAGAATAAGGCTGAGACATATCTCCCGGCTCGAAAAGATAGCTTTCAATATGCAAATTCCATTCAGGATCGAACCGAATTAAGTACGATACTTTTACCGGATCGACATAGATAGCAGTCCCGGAAATTTTGTGGATTAGGGTCTTTAAATGTTCTTCAAATGCCCAAGAGATCTCTTCACCCTTAAGCTCCTGACCGCCAAGCAAGCTATGGTGTTCTTTAGCATAAAACCCGTTGCCCGGAACAAAGATCCAGTTTCCGATGTCATAGCCACTCTGAAGATTAGGGGCAATATCCGCAGATTTTTCGCTTTCAATCTGAGAATGAATAAAAAGAATGCCGGTAGTCTGGTCGTAGGTAATACGTTGAATTTCATCTTCTCCCACTCCATGGACCTGGTAAGGAGATTCGACAGTCGCTAAAAAAGGGATCATTTGAGGCAGATTCGCCCGCGAGAGATAGAATCCTAAATCGAGATCTTTAAAGTGGATGTGAATCCAGTTGGGAATTCCCTCTGGGGAGTAAGTAAAATCAATGTGGTATTTTTTGCCCCCTTCCTGCTGTAGCATCATCCACTTTGCCAAGTCATTCCAAAAAGAAAGCTCGAATTTCAACTGCTTTGAGGGTTTTCCCTCTTTCCACATATCAATCTCTTCAGGCGTTAGGTTGGAAAACTTTAAAGAAGTCTCTTCGGTTTCCATGTTTCTGTTTTCAATGAGCTCTTCTAAGACCTTTGAGCCTTCACTAGTCATAGCTCTAACATCAAAGAGCAGCTTTCGCGAGGGCGAATGCCACGCATAGTGATTCCCCTCCTCTTTTTTCAACAGCTCGGGCGAATAATTCGTACGCTCGGCAAATATAGAGCAAAGGAAATACCAAAGAGAGCGAGAAAAGCGTTGATGAAGAGGAATGTCATATTCCTTGTAGAGGGCAGCATAAGCAGCAGCCGTATGAGCACAATAGCCATGCTCCTCCTCATGTCCGCACGAACAAAAAGTGTCGCTGATAAGCCCTTTTTTATCGAGCTGGATAAACACCCATAGAACATTATCTGTTGAAAAGTCGATGACCTGCACCTGATAGGTACCGCCGGAAAACTCAATTTCTCCTACACGTCCCTCGGCCAAGTACTCAAGCGCAAGCTCTTTGTAAGGCAACAACTCATCAGGAAAATCCATCAAAATCCTATATTTCGCAACAAGAGTAGTGCATACTAGGCAAAAAGTAAAGAGTCAATGATTTCAAATCTTACCACCTGACATTTTCTAAGAAAGCCCATAAAGGCGGTATTGGGATGAGACAAAGAATCGCTTCTGTTATTCTTCTTAATCCTCTTTTGAAATAGGACAAGAAACTCCTTGCTGCTTTTTTTTTGATGGTTGTTCTTGTATGTTGTCTTCCATCATCCCTGTGGATACTGCCCAGTAATAAGCAATCGCTACAATTAAAAGTAAGCGCTCGATCCTATCGGCATGTTGTAGCTGCGTTTGTGTAATACGGAAACCACGAGATTTAAAATCCGAGAACATCGGCTCAATACTCCACCTCAGTCCATAATCCAATACCCTAGCTGTATTGGCCTTGCAATCCATGGCAATGATCCAGGGTTCTTCATGCCCTTCTTCATGAAGAATCCCAATCGATGTAAACACTCCGCTATTAGATAATTCAGCTTTATCGACTTTTTCGATGCCCATGGACGACAATTCTTTTGTTTGAATTTCTCCCCCTTTTTCTCTTAAAATCAGGTTCCCTTTTAGTCGTATACGGTATCTCCAGCCTAGATTTTGGCAATATCGAATTAAATTAGAGGTGCCGTAGAATCGGTCCGCTGCTAACAAAACTTCCATTCCCTGAGGAATCATTTCGGTCACTCTGTCAAGGAGTTGTTTTTGAATATTGAACCCGATGGAGCCTTCCATTTGAATCACGCACCAACATGCAGGAAGAGCTCTTTCCCCAGCTCGAACAGATATCATTAAACATTCAAATCCATCACTGATCTTTGTCTGATCCATAATCAAAACCGCCGTTTGTTTGTCTGAGTACAACAGTTTTAAAATTTCGGGAACAAAGCCCTTCATTACATTTTGAGGTTTAATTTTTGAATTCGCAAGCCATCTGTTAATGAACCGATAACGAGTTTCTGGTCCTTTAACATCCCTAGGCAGGACATTAGCTAATTCGGAAGTATTAACACTTTTAGCTCCTAGCAATGAAGCGGCCAAATCGGCCAATGCGACTCTTTGAGGTTTAGTAAGTTCTATATTTCTGTCTTGTAAATCATCATTGATGACCGTGGCCATATGCAAGATGCCACCTTTTGTTCTGCGCATAGTATATCCTGCTCCTGTTGAAAGTGAAGCAAAGTATTTACTATTTATGGGTAAAATGGAAAATTAAAATTTGTCAGGTGGTAAGCACATAGACAACTTTAAATTGATTTCTACACATTATAAATTTAAAATTAATTTTTTGATTCAATTCGAGACTGGTACGATATGTCAATTAAAGCCCGATTAATCTTACAAGCCTATTGATTTTTATTTTAATATTTACTTTTACTTATTATACCATTTATCAAAAATAATCTTAAATTTTAGCCCACTCCCTTGTGCATAACTGACGCACAGCCCCATCTGTGGAAGTAAAAGAATTCCAAGCTTCACAACAACTATCTAAAATGTGTTCGTACGATTCAAAACAACGATTCCCCAAGTATCGATCTCTAAGCACTTGCCAAACCTGTTCCGTTGGATTTAGCTCAGGAGAAGCCGCTGGCAGCGGTAGGAATGATATGTTGTTCGGCAATCGCAGATTTTTTGTGGTATGCCAAGCGGCTCTGTCAAACACCACAACCGCGTGATTTC
>JBFWYS010000433.1:0-3810 GCA_050186175.1 Pseudobdellovibrionaceae bacterium | reverse complement strand
GCGGCTTGCCACGTTCCAACTGAAAAACGAATTACACTGCAACCGCCAAATATTGCAAAAGCATCAGCCGAAAAAGAGCGCCTCCTGATCACTTCCAAATTTCAATTTCATAAATTTGCAAAAGAGGACTGCCTTACTTGCCATGTGGATCATCATAAGTCTCAACTGGGCACCA
Organism: Pseudobdellovibrionaceae bacterium; assembly: GCA_050186175.1. Classification (GTDB taxonomy): domain Bacteria; phylum Bdellovibrionota; class Bdellovibrionia; order Bdellovibrionales; family Bdellovibrionaceae; genus JBFWYS01. The sequence continues at coordinate 3,635 of JBFWYS010000433.1, read as the reverse complement.
AATGTTTAGACTGTCACAATATTCAAAGCTGGAAGAAGCCGCGCTTTGATCATGACAAACAGAGCGATTTTGCTCTGCTTGGCAAACATCAGGAAGTGAAATGCCAGGAATGTCATAAGCCGATCCCAGGACAATTTATTAAACAGGGAACCAAAAATCTTCCTGTTATTCGCTACAAGCCAATCTCCGGTCAATGCCTGACTTGCCATAAGGATGTCCACCAGGGGGCTTTTGGAACGAACTGCAAAGAGTGTCATACTGAGCGCGGCTGGAAATTTACAAAAGACTTTCATAAAAATTTTACGCTGACAGGCGTCCACTATTCCCTTCAATGTGCTGAATGCCATCGAGACAACAGAAAACTTTCTGGACTCAGTCAGCAGTGCCTGACATGTCATGCAAAAGATGATGTTCATCGGGGGACGTTGCATGACTGCCAGGAGTGCCACAGACAGCAGTTCTGGGAGGTCGCAACTTTTAAACACTCACTTACGCAGTTCCCGCTGAGGGGAGTCCATAGAACGCTTGACTGCATGGAGTGTCATCGCACTGGATCCTACAAGGGCCTGGGCTCAGATTGTGCGAGCTGCCATCTTCAGGAAGCATTGGCAGTTACGACACCCAATCACTCTTCGTTTGGCAACTTGAACTCATGTAATAGCTGTCATCTTAATCAATTTTCGTGGAAATAATTTTTCGAATCTCGGGGCCTTCAAAATTAACGGCGCCTTCGAATTTTCCGATTAATTTCCCTTGCGGATCAAAAACAAAAGTTTCAGGTAGTTTATACACTTTAAACTTTTGCGCCCAAATTTTCTTTTCATCAGAAATTAAAAAAATACCGGCATCAGGACTTTTGGGGAAAAGAGCAATCCACTTCTTTGCATCTAACAGATCAGAATCCTGAGAAATCGCCAAAACGGCAATTCGGTCTGAATGTTCCCGCGCAATTTTAAAAAGGCTCGGCATTTCTTCCTGGCAGGGCGGGCACCAAGAAGCCCAAAAATTAACAAATACAATTTTCCCATCAAAATCTTTTCTAGACAATGTTTTAAGATCTAAGGAGGAGGAGCTTTCAATCAAATCCAGATAGGTTTCAGATACATTTTTTTTCTCCTCGAAACGAAGAAAATCACAACCCGCTAAAGCGAGCACTAGAAACATCGCCTGCCAATTTTTTTTTATAAATTGCATAAAGAACTTTATATCAACTCACTCCGCAAGACCAGGTTTTCGTGTCGAATTTAAGTAAAAAGCCGGCTACTTCAGCCGACTTTTTACTTTGCCAGGTGATACACTCCTCGGTGCTCTTTGTCTTGACCGATTCCGATTCTGAACCCGATCTTGAAAGAGCGGGCACCCAGGAGAATTATAGTTTTTCCATCAAGAAATTGTAGATCGCATCTCCGTAATGATAATCGGTTTGTGCGCTTCCGTTAAACTTTCCACAAACTGTTAGCGTGTGGCCGTCTAAATGCAAAGTCGCAGGCCCTTCGTTTAAGTACTTAATAGTTACAGTTTTGATGGTATCTGCTAGAGCTTTCTTTCCCAAATCGTCAGAGGAGATATTTTTAAACGCTTGCACGACTTGGTCACATGGCCAAGATGCATACCCGTTGATGAGCTCAGCATTTGGAAAACTGGCTTCGTCTACGTTCAACTCGACTGGCGTCCCTGTGTAGCCTTTCAACATGTCAACGTATTGAGTTTTAATATTAGAATTCCAGGTAGCCCATGCTTGTTTTTCTGCTAATCCCATTTTTATCTCCTAGTGTAGGTGTTATGGATGGATGTATTTATTTACAAACAATATTATCTTTACGACTGGCTTTATTGAAGTCAAACTGGTCTTGACCTCATACTCATCCAACGTCTGGACACACACTGCCGTTGAATATTTGGAAGAGAGCTTGAAATTTTATCCTCAAGAGCCGGACTAGAGTCAAGTCGAACTGCTCTTGATTGTGACCTCGACTTCAAAACGACGGGCTTCGGTTGGGGATACTCATTTTCCACTCATCTTCACATCTGAGAATATTGACTCCATCCTGTTCCAGCATAAAATCGAAACTCTAGAGTTTAAAGGAGCCCCTTATGAAGTCCTTAGTGATGGCACTTTTTTCCGCATGCTTTTTAAGTTGCGCGAGCAAACCAGTTTCGACAACAGAGGAGACTCCCCCCGCAACTCCGGTTGCAACAGCAGCTCCTTCGCTTGAAACGTTAGCAGTTCTCAATGATCCCGTTAAAAATGAGTATAGCTCGACTCTGTTCTACGTCGTCGACGGTCAAGTACGTAAGCTTGGCAAAGATCCGAGCTGCGAAAAAGTCATGGTCATGGCGACTAGTAAACGCAAAACGATCGAATGTGTCTCTATGAACAACGAAATGATTCCAGTGGGCTCAGTTTCTAACAAACAGGTGGGGCAACAGAACGATCAAATCGCTTACTCCGTGAAATGGGCGAAGAATGTGGAAGTTGTAGAAACAAAAAACACACGCGGCTCCACTTTCTCTCTCCGAGTTAAAAAGTAATTTGAAAAAACTAGATTCAAACTCCGTCATCTCTAAAACGAAAACGTGGATTGAAAAGACTATAATTGGACTCAATCTCTGTCCCTTTGCCAAAGCTGTGCAAATCAAGAATCAAATTCGCTATCGGGTCAGTGAAGCCGCAAATACAGATGAACTTCTCAGAGATTTGATTTCAGAGTTGCGTGCGATTTTTCAGGCGGACCCTGAAAAAGTTGATACCGGTCTACTGATTCATCCCTACGTTTTAAATGATTTTTTGGATTACAACGATTTTTTAGATATTGTCGATGCGGCACTGGAAGAAATGAATCTTGTCGGAATAATTCAAGTTGCGAGCTTTCATCCTCAGTATCAATTTGCCGGAACACAAAAAGAGGATCGCGAGAATTACACGAATCGGTCTCCGTATCCAATGCTTCATTTTTTAAGAGAAGAAAGTGTTTCTAAAGCGGTTGATGGCTACCCAGATGTGGACCTCATTCCCACTCGAAATATTGAAACCTTGAACTCCCTCGACCAAGACCATTTTGAACGCTTAAAATCTCTTCTTTAAAGTTGAGGCAGCCCCTACCTCGATATTCCGTTCGGCGTTCTAAGAAACGCCCTTTTTCGACCGAGCAATATACGGAGTGTAAAAAAACTCGACAGGAAAAAATTCTATAGTTCTATTTAAATGACTTTTACGCTCTCCCGTATTTTGCACCTCAGTGAATCAAAAAACAGCCGATGCTGATATGAGGAGATATTATGACAAACCGAGGAATCGTTAGTTCTATTTTTTTATGTACCCTTCTGGCCTTCAGCCAAGCTTCAGTCGCAGGCTCTGGGACCTTAGAAGATTCTTTATCTGGAAGCCCACTTATTAGTAAAGGCACCGTGCTCAGACTCCATTCTAATACCAAAGCGCGAATGCTCGAAAACAAACCTAATACTTTTTATACTCTTTTTCAGGCAAAGGGATACAATTGGGGAACCGGTTGCATTATGAACATTGATAAACCGCAAGATATGGCTATTCCTGAAATTCTCTCCGCAGGACTTGAAATTACCATCGTTCGAGTTGAGGTGGACAACAATCGTTATCTTCGCAACCGTACGATTTT
>JBFWYS010000432.1:0-3815 GCA_050186175.1 Pseudobdellovibrionaceae bacterium | reverse complement strand
ATACGTCCCAAGATTCAGGGTCATTTGTGGACTCATGGTGATGTGCCCTGTCGCTAGAACATTCTGGCCGCCCATATTGAGAGCGCCGGTCATTGTTCCACCCGCAAGAGGTAACTTTGTGTTATCCGTGCCTGTTGGAATTCTCGCCGCATTTAAGACGCCCGATGTGACGTCGGCAGCATCGTGAGTATGCGCACCAGGAGCTGCGCCGGCGATGGCAGTATCCACGTAATCTTTGTTTACAGCACTATCGCCAGAGGTAGGTGTATCCCGTACGATGATATCTTTTCCCGCCGAGGACATATTCAAAGATCCACCGCTCACCGGAAGCGCTGAAGTTTTTGCGTACTGAGTTGATGTCCCGGCGATCAAGGCCGCAAGCTCAGTAAAAGATGTTCCATCAAAGATCTGCTCTAAATTTGCTTGTGATAAGACTTTTGTTCCCGTGGTATTCACCTGCATAAAATCCGAAGGACTTTTTCCCTGAATAGAATCCGCAATTGTAGCATAAGGAACCGATCTCACAATAAAGTCCGAGTTTAAAGTCACCGTTTCGGTTCCATCGTTAAACGTGATGCGCACGCGACGAGGATGACCTGATTGAGCACTGTAGAGAGTGGTGCCCGAAGTTACACAGCTGAGCCCGGTTAAGTTTCCTGAGTTTTTAAACACCTGAAGTAAGTTGAAACCCTTATCGGCACCCGTACGAGATCCCGCACCAATCACAACAGAAAAAACTCCCGCCGTATCGCTCATCGGGACCGTGTGGTTTTCTTCTAGCAGGATACAATCGTCTGAAGGACTCAGAATTTTAACATTTAAAGTGACATTGGTTGCATCAAGAGGAGTTCCGTTCGGCTTAATGATTCGGCCTTGAAATGTAAGCCCTTCTGGACTTGAGGCACCAGTTTGAGCTGACATGATCAGGATTGTTATTAAGACCAGAAACGTTCTCATAAAACCTCTTTAGAAAAAGGCGTAACCTATTCAAATAAAGTACATATGCAGTCCAACTGGACCTAGTACTCATCGGAATTTAATCACCTTCACTAAAGTCCCTTGATTTCAAAATGAGACGCTGACATGGTTTATAACTAGGCAATTGGAAAACAGAGTGATTGGCGCGAACAATCACCCGAGATTTTTCGTACTGTAATGAGAAAATCTGATTGGACTGTTAAGCTGTTGAAACTGGTGGATCCGCTTCAAGCAGCCTTAGAAATACTTCTAGAGCAGAAGTTTAGGGCATTAATTGCTAGGTTGATATCCTTTAAAAACCTGGCGCACGTTTAATGTTGGCTCTGACTCATATCTATTCAGATTTCCAACCACGCAAGCAAAAGTTCCCGATAATGCTTTTAGTTCACGTAATACCTTGGCCTCATTTTCAATCGGTATCACCTTAGTTTGATATTCCCCGTTGATGATTACGTATTGGTTATTGTTTGATCCTACAAGACCACAATAAGCTAGGTCGGCAAGAGCGGCTTGTGAGCTAAGTAGTAACAATATAGTTAATAGACCATTTTTCATAAAACACCTTCGATTTCTGGTTTGGGCAGAAGCTCTTATTTCATTTAAACACATGCTATATGTCTGCAAAAAAACCGCCGCGCGTGCGAGCTGGGTTTATGGTTTTAACTGATAACCATATTTAACTTCTGTCGAACTCCCCAATTTGCAGACAACAATTGTCACTTTTCAAAATACAATACGCGTAAAATTCAGGGGTTTGTGATCCTGAAGAAAAATTCGTCAGTGTTTATGGATAGATGATTCAGGACGAAGAACTCTTTCGCCGTCTCCGATGTTTTTTAGGGGGTCTCATTCCGAAAATTTCCATTTGATTTAAGATGATGTAGTCAAGCGCTGCCTGAAACTGCTTTCCCCATGTTAAAATCTTTGTATGCGGGCGATGGGTGAAAAAGTCCGTCAATTTCTCACCCGTCTTTTTTGCTAACAGCGAAACAATCTCGGAAGTGAGGACTCGAATCCAATCTTGATAGGATTTTAAAGAATCGAGCTTAAATACAAAGTGAATATGATCCCAGTTTACCGCTTTGTCGTAAATTTTTATGCCATATTGCTTAGACACTTTTAAGATAAGCTCCTCGATCGACCTTCGGTGATTCACAAAACTAAAAATCCCTCGAGCCTTCTCCGATTTTAAAGTTAAATGTATCGGTCTTTTAGTTGAGAGGGGCCGCTTGGATTTCCTTTTCCCTCGGAGCAAAGATCCGCCGAACTCGATTGGAATTTTTTTAAAGAATGAGAGCTGCGAATATTTTCGATTTCTTTTTTGTTTTTTCATAGGGGTGATATACCACTAGTTTTTTGAAGCACGATTCGCAGAGTATGCAAATACCAAATAAATATTGATTTAAAAAGCCTACGGGCATCGCCCCGAAGTGATCGAAGGAGAATTTTCAAAAAAATTAAAATATGCAAAATAAATCGGTTCTGCGCGAAGTCTGGAGCTAAAATAATCCGTCAATGTCTTTCGCAAAGAGTCTTTCGCAAAGAGCAAAGAAAAAAAACTCAACTCGTACTAGCTAATTGCTCTTAGATTTACAGTAAAATAAATCTGTCTCATTTTTGCGGCTCGAGTTTCATTTCAAATTACAAATTTCGGGATAGCTGAAAGCGAGTTCTGCCCTCGAAAAAAATGGAGCTAACAAGAGCTGGTTCAGCACGATGTGCGGATGGCCAGTCTGATCCGTACCGGAGGGTTTCGGAGGCAGGCCTCCCAAGTCAGTATGACTTTTATTGCTTCTAATACCCCTGAACTTTACAGAGAACCCTTTTCAAAATACAATATTTAGCCAAGATTTATTTATTGGTCACAACAACACAAACGGATTGGCATCACCAAAATATGAAGTCCTCGAATTTCGAGGACTTCATATTAAGTCTTTACTTTTTGAGCTCGGTAAATGGTTTTAACAAGACATTAAAAACTCATTTGCCAAAAAAACTTTTCCATCAGTTAGGGGCCGACTGTAATAGTCATATCGTAGAAATCGTTAGGCGCAACCCAGTCTGAAGCGTCACCAAAAGTGGCTGCCGGAACCGCTGAACTCGCTGGTGCTTGGGCCGTGCAGCTGCTGTTCCATGTTCCAGTGCTCTCCCCTGTTTCAATACATACCGAATTGTCGTAATCAGCCGGAGTCTCGCTACCTACGCTTCCACCTGTGCACATACCAGGAAACTCTGTACAAAAATCGCTAAGCGGAAATCCGGTAACAGTGCTTTCATTTCTTGTCATCGCATAGACGTTCATTTTAGCAACGTCTGCGTCACCTACGAAATCTGAATAAAGATTGAATCCATTAACATCATCAGGTGTCGAAGCACATGTTGGGTTTGATTCCGCCCAGCGAGGCATATACATCATCGCTTTACCCTTCCATAATCCGTCGGCAAGTTCCATATGAATGCGGAAATTTGAAGGAGCACGAACATCATCGTCGCTACAAGCACCGCCCAACATTGTGGTTGTCAGTTCCCAAGTATCCGCATCGGTATACGTCACAACGATTTGAATTTTTCCAAATGCTCCATCTCCTTCGGCAGAAGCATCTGCCTCAAGAGTATAGGTCGATCCATTTACATCAATATATGTAGTTACGGTCGAATTTTTAGTAATCGTAATCGACCAAGTGTCGCTGTCAGTTTTTGAATAAGTAAAAGTTTCGCCGTCATCACCATCTCCACTACCCGTCGCACCATCAGCAATTTGACCAAGGCCCGCTCCAATCTGAGTAATAATACTTTGAACGCCCTCAAGCTGAAGTTTCGCAATGGCAATATATGTT
>JBFWYS010000431.1:0-3829 GCA_050186175.1 Pseudobdellovibrionaceae bacterium | reverse complement strand
CAGACGCCTTAGCGATGGCCTACTTTCATGCTACAAGAATCGAGATCGAAAAAAAGCTAAATCGCATGCGCGAACTTTAGGAGCCTTCAGTGATCGCATTTTTACGAGGAAAAATTTTAGAAGTCGATGCCGAAGCCGCCGTCGATGAAACCCAAGGCGTGGGCTACGAAGTGCTTTGTGCTTTGGGAACACTTGCAGAGTTGCAGCCTGAAATCGGCACTGAAGTTGAAATGTGGATTCACACACATGTGCGGGAAGACGCACTTTTGCTTTTTGGTTTTTTATCTAAGCAAGAAAAGAATTTGTTTTTGTCTTTGCTCAAAGTAAATGGGGTGGGTCCAAAATCAGCGCTTTCAATTTTGGGAGCTGCGACGATCGAGAATTTGCAAATACTGATCGAGGCCGGAGATGTAAAAGGACTTACAGCTCTTCCAAAAATCGGCAAAAAAACGGCGGAGCAAATTATTCTAACTCTCAAAGGCAAATTGGTTTTTGGAGAAGATAAAAAATCCAAGGCGAAGGCAACTATTTCTCACTCAGAAATTCGCTCAGCGCTTGTGAACCTGGGATTTCGCCCCCCTGACGTCGAAAAAGTAATTGCGGATTTTCCAGCGGATTTGGAATTGGAAGAAGGCGTTCGTCGCGGTTTAAAAGCGTTATCAAGTTTGTAGCAACGAGTAGGCACCTGTTGATGTCAGGGGGATCATCATGTTAGAGCGCGGAATTTTAACAAACGAGAGAGAGTCAGAAAAAGAAACAGTCTGGGAAAACCAGCTGCGGCCACCTTCATTTTCAGAGTTTCCCGGCCAGGAGAGTGTTAAAGAAAAACTTAAAGTTTTTTTGGCAGCTGCAAAAAAAAGGCAAGAGCCTCTTGATCACGTTTTATTGTCGGGTCCTCCGGGCCTCGGTAAAACGACCTTAGCAAAAATTATCGCCAACGAAATGGGCGCGGATTTTCGTGTGACGTCAGGTCCCGCCTTAGATAAAAAGGGAGACTTGGCGGCGATTCTCACAAGCCTTAAGCCTTTTTCAATTTTATTCGTCGACGAAATCCACCGGTTGCCAAAAGTTTTAGAGGAGTATCTCTATTCTGCGATGGAAGATTATTACATCGACATCGTAACCGGCGAGGGGCTTGGCGCACGCTCAATGAAATTTCAGCTCGCTCCTTTTACCTTGATTGGTGCTACGACACGGGCGGGATTATTGGCGGCTCCGTTTAAGGAGAGATTTGGAATTGACGAGCGATTGCAGTTTTATAACAAAGAAGAATTGCAGAAAATTTTATTGCGTTCATCTACTTTGTTAAAAATTCCAATGGACGCAGAAGGAGCCGCAGAAATTGCACGAAGATCTCGCGGAACTCCGCGAATCGCCAATCGTCTGTTAAAGCGAGTGCGTGATTATGCTGAAGTTAAGGGAACAGGTGCGATTACACATGAGCTCGCATCTTATGCCCTTAACAAACTCGGAGTAGATCAATTGGGTCTCGACGAGATGGATCGCAAGATCCTCATTTTAATTGGCGAAAAATTTGCGGGTGGTCCTGTGGGAATTGAAACTTTGTCAGCGGCTCTCAGCGAAGAGTCGGACACTTTAGAAGAAGTATACGAGCCCTTCTTGCTTCAAGAAGGACTCATCCAAAAAACTCCGCGAGGACGAGTTATCACGGAGCATGCGCGCATTCATTTGGCACTTTAAGAAATTATCTGCAGGTGAAGTGAACCGGCACGGAAGAAGTGCCGCTTTCGCCTTGTCCATCTGCAAATGCAATTAGAGTAAAAGATTTTTCATTTTCACCGGTAAAAATAGCATTTATTGTCGAAAAGTCTATGTCATTGTCTTCTCTAGAAAAAGAGAGCTCTTTAGTGCCTTTGTCTCGGTCAAGAACAACAGGCACTCCGGCGTGTACAAGAGCCACTTGGTAACCTTTAATGTTTCGACTGACATCGAGAGTTCTAAGGCCCAGGTCCTGCTCGAATCTTAGCTTGATCTTAGAGCTTTCTCTGGCCGTGGCATGTGATCGAGTTAAGGTCGCCATAATCTCTTTGTTTCTAAGGGTCCCTTTGCAAAGGTCAGCTGAAGCGGATTGGGTAAAGGCAAGAATCCCGATAAGCGATAAGAGTGTCTTTTTCATTGTTCCTCCTAAAAGGATGTTGTGTTCAAAAGGATGTAAGTGCAAAGAACATCCCCTGATCTAGCGTAATTAGCTTGGTTTTCGGTGTTTAAGCTTTAGGCAGAGAGCCTATTACGTCAGTGAGGTGCCGACCCCGACGGGTGCCAGGCACCTATCAAGTCTTTCCTCTAAGAATCGGCAAATAAATATCCTCTTCAGGCTCAATTCTGCAGTCTTGGCTTGTGTCTTTGTTTGAGAACTTGATGTTCAAATCAGAGATCACACAAAGTGGTTTTCTCTCTGCGGTTTCGCCCATCAAATAGACGGCTGCGCTTGCGATGGCGTCCGCATGATTAATATGGGTGAATTTCATTTCTCTGCCAAAAATATCTTTTTCTCCGATGAGGCTTTCGACACCTTCAAATCCCCAGTGAGCCAAAGAAATTCCGGTAACCCCTCTGCGGAGTGGAGTCGTGTGAGAATCTGTTAAAATGATTCCTAATTTTTTGATCTTGTAATGTTTTTTTAAGTCTTGCCAAAGTTTTTTGGCGCTTGCGAATGGATCTTTTGGATAAAGAATGTAGTAGTCTCCGTCGGCGTTGGATTCGTCGATGCCCGCAGAGGGAATCAAAATTCCGTGTTTGATCGTGAGGTGGCAGTTGAAAGCTCCCGCGCCTAAATAAACATCGGCCTCTTTTTTTACGATATCGACCTTGTTTGGATATTTACTTTTTGGGACGAGCTCATTTTCAGAAAGACTTACAATTTTTGAAGTGATTGCCAATACGTCTTTTTCTTTCAATTTCTTTTTTCCAAGTTGTTTAATAACGAATTCACTTAAAGAGTCGCCGGTGCGAAAAACAGATGTGCGGATGGGGTTAATTTTCATAATAGGACCTCGATTATCGATCTAAAAGTCCCGCGGCCAAACAAGCACGTTTGTGAGCGAGAGGATTATGGACCCGGAGAATTTCGACTCCGCGATCTACGAGTTTTACGGAAACCCCAGTGCTTTCAAAATCTCTTTCTTTGGGGTTTGCGGCCGTTACTGTTGAAAGAAAGGATTTTCGTGAGTGTCCAATTAGAATCGGGATGTCGAAACACCAAAATTTTTGAAAATCCTGCATAATTTCCAATGATTGCCGTGCTGTCTTTCCAAAACCCACGCCTGGATCCAAAATCAATCGGCTTTTTTCTACTCCCAGGTCCAAAATCTCATCCAGTTTTTGAGAAAACCACTTCTGAAGTTGCGGAACTGTAGGTTCTTTAGAGTCGAGAGTGTTTTTCGGATCAGCTGGGACAGATAGACTGTGCATGAGCACGTATTTAAACTTTTCTTTTTTCAAAAGCGCTTTCATCGTCTTGCAGGTGAGTCCGCTCACATCATTAATAATATCGGCTCCATTTTCTAAAGCCCAAGTGGCGACATCACCTTGTCGAGTGTCGACGCTAATCTGCGGGCGAAAAGTTTTTCCGTGATATCGTTGATTCAGCGTTTTCAAAAAAGGTTTGAGTCGTTCTATTTCTTCCTTCGGTTTCAAAAGAGTGGCTCCAGGTCGCGTACTCTCGGCGCCAAGATCTAAATAGTGAACGTCGTTTTCAACTTCATCCAAGTAGATCTGAAATTGTTCTTCTGTTTGATAGCTGCCACCATCTGAAAATGAATCTGGCGTGACATTTACAATGGCCATAAGACTTAACAAATAAATCAAA
>JBFWYS010000430.1:0-3832 GCA_050186175.1 Pseudobdellovibrionaceae bacterium | reverse complement strand
TTTTTTTTAGAAAAAGAATAAATGGTTTTTTAATATTTGGAGTAAAATTTGTTTTGATCAAGGATTGTAACGTAACCATATTTCCGCCCCAAAGAGGAGCATTGATGTTTTTTCTGACTCTCGCAGCCTTGTTCATCGGACGAAGTTTTTGAAATGTAACCTCAGGCGTATTGCCGGTAATCAAATCCAAAATTTCTTTTTCGATTTTTGCAGTCACACGTTTTTGAGCAAACCGATCGAGCAATGACGTATGCAGTGACGGCCATCCCCAGTGCATACATAAAAACATTTGGATCGAAGTAATATCACTGAGACCAATTAACAGTTTGCTGTGTTTTGGTTTTTTCATTTTCGCAAGTTCTGGTAACAAACGATTGCTTCCGTAACCACCACGCAAACACCAAATCACTTTCGAAGGACTTTGCAGAGCATTCTTCAAATGTGCGAGCCTTGTTTTATCCGGCGCCGAATGCAGAAAATGCGGACTGTAAAGATCTTTTGGTACACGAGGTTCGTATCCCAAACTTCTCAACCAAACGCAGGCCTTCTCCACGTCTTCTTTATTTGTGCGAAAACCGGGAGCAATAATATCAATAGAATCACCAAGTTGCAGTGCCGAATGTGCCATACATTTTATTATTGAACTAAGTCTACACAGAGGCAAAGATTAAAAACTGATTCCCTTGATTGGGCTCGTCGTGGCTTCCGCCTCTAGGAATCTTCAATTTTTTTAAAGACTTAGTGGTTCGTTGGACACTCGTGATTTGCTCCGCAAATCATGAGTCCACAAGAGAGAAGGAAATAGGTTTGAAAACAGAGTGGTATCGACCGCGTGAACGAAGATAAGCACAATCAAGGGAATCAGTTTCCAAAGATTAAATAGCTCGACTGAGGTCGAGCTTGTGTTTTAGGCAACTTGGATTTGCCCCGGCTCTGGCTTTTTATTCGCAAAGATCTTCTCGAGACCAGAGGGATTCAACTTGTATTTTTTCTTCCAAATGACCGTTTCCAGATAATAATGAAGAACAATAAACGCGCTCAAACCAGGAATCAGTGAGACTGAAAGAGCCTTCTCGATATTCTGCGAAAATAAATCTGGGACAAAGAAAAAGGGACTAACAGTTGCCGCACTTACCACCGCAAAAATGAGCCAGCGTCGCAAGTAAAAAGATGGTTTCGATTCTGAAACTCCAATCCACTGAGTAAAAACAAAATAGGAAAGAGAGTGCTGACTGTCGTAAATATAAAAATACAACCAGGAGCCGCCTGGAATTGCATCATAAAACGGCCAATAAATATGCGTAGCCACAAAACTTAAAAAGAAAATGACAAGCGGAGCTGAATCGCTTTTAGAAATTCCCTTCTCATGGGTTACACTCAAAAAAGTAAAAACCCAAAGCGCGGTTGCTGCAAGAATTCCAAAGATCAACTGATTGGGAGTCACAACCCAAGAATCCACAAATGTTTTTACGTAGGGGTAATATTGACTCGCTACCTTTGCTGAGGCCACGATAAACATTAAAGTAAAAATAGCGGTCTCGATCATTTTCAATTTCTGCGCCGAACTCAGTCCCAAACGAATTTGATAAATTCTTAAAAAGCCTCGCCCCTGTCCCACGGCATGAGTCATTCCAAATAAGAGTGAAAAAAGAAACAGGCCCGACCGAATCTCTTTCGGATAAAAATTATGCAATGAATAAATCATCATGATTGCAAGCGGAACAACAACAAAAACAAAGGAGTGCTTACGAATCGAAGCATAATTTTCTTTGTTTAAATAAGTCACCGGTACAGTCGCAAAAAAATGTGGGAGTCTCAAAAAAATGGTAAACGCGAGATACAGCCAAACGGCTTTTGGCTCGTGAAGTCCAATCAATAACACAAACGGAAAAATCCAGGCTCCACTGATAAAAACTGTGTCTGCGATTGGGTTTATGAGCCAGCGGTTCATATTTAAATGATGACATAACAAGATATGTATTTACACTAAGACTTTGGTGGGGATCTAAGTGAATTTTGCGTGAGAGCGTCATGGAGCAAAAAAAAGATGAAACCCAAAGTCATTCTTTTAGCTGATTTGAGATATCAACTGCACGTTCGATATCTCGGCCCCTATGCCCTCGCAAGCGAACTCAACGCTCGAGGCATTCCCACAATGGTTCTCAATTGGCATACGAGTAAGGAAGATCTTTTTGAATACTTAGAGCCATTTTTGTCTGAAGACTGTGTAGCCGTCGGCATCTCATCCACTTTTCTGTTTCCGAAAGACTCTAAGAGGCCGCAAAAAAACTACCGCCTTCGCAGCCTTGGTATGCAACAATATGTAAGCAGTCATTTACATTTTTCTGAATCCGAAGATCTTTTGGAGTGGTCTGGAAAACTCAAACAACTCATGCGTAGAAAAGCTCCCAATGCAAAACTTGTTATGGGTGGAGCTAAAACTTATTTGTTAAAACCAGATTATTTTGCGCACGCAGAAAGCCCCTACCGAGATTTTGATTATTTTTTTCTCGGAGCTTCAAACAATTCGTTTCCAAAGTTTATTGAAGATTTACTACAAGGACAGCCTCCTGAAATCGACAATCGTAATGGTTTTAAATTTGTTCGCTCTTCTCCGCATGACAACTATCCTGCAAAAGTGACCTGGCATCCCAATATGGCCATCGGTCGCGGCGAAGCCCTTCCATTTGAAGTGGCTCGTGGATGTGCCTTTAGCTGCAAATTCTGTAATTTTGAAAAACTCAAAAGCCAATTCAAAAACAAAGAGCAAATAAAAAAAGAACTTTTGCATAACTACGAAACTTTCGGAACTCAACACTATCTCTTCGTCGACGATTGCGTGAATGACAGCAACGACAAAGTGATTCAAATTTGCAGCGCCATTGATGAATTGCCATTTGAAGTTTTTTGGACGTCCTACGCACGAATTGATCCAATTGTGCGCTCCCCTGATCTATTTGATCGCATGTTCCGCTCGGGATGCCGAGGTGTTCATTTCGGAATTGAAAGTTTTAACGCAGCCGCCGCTCGCCTCGCGGGTAAACCGGTCCCTCCAGATAAAGTGAAAGACACTCTTTTGGCACTCAAGAGTAAATATGGATCAAACTTGCAGATCGAAGCCAGTTTTATTACAGGTCTGCCACGAGAAACAGTTGAATCACAAGTCGCAACAATTGATTGGATCAAAAAAAATCCAGTTTTTGATTTCTTCTCTGTCAGCGCACTCGCAATTTTAGAATATGATGCTATGGTGGATGGAACGGTTGTGCATTTTGCTGAGCATTCAAAAAATCCTCAGAAGTATGGATTTAAGAAAATCGAATACAATCCGCACTACTGGGAACACGAAACAATGGATTTTCATAAAGCCGAAGATCTGGCCGCTTATTTCATCGATGAGGTCACTCGCAACAAACCTCGCAGCTCCAATATCTGGCAATATCCGATGATTCGCAGCCTTGGGTATACTCATCAGGATTTTATTGATTTTAATGAAGGCAATCGGCCTGATGAACTTAACTTTCACACGCTAAATGTAAGGTATAAGGAGTTGCAGAATCGACACTGGAAAGACCTAAATGCCGAATGGCTTGGCCAAGAAAACCTTAATCTCGAGAGGGTGATTGAACTCAGAGGTTTTTGATTGCAATTCTTATCTCAGCTCCTATTCGGATCTATGTGATTTGTCATGGACCTGCACCGAAGCTCAAAGCCATTGGTTACAATTTGGCATCGCCGAGAGGTCGGTCCAGCCGCTGCATAGCCCTCTACTGTCCAATTACGATAACCTTGCCACCGCCGCCTACGCCACCGACCCGAACATCTCCCGTCA
>JBFWYS010000429.1:0-3867 GCA_050186175.1 Pseudobdellovibrionaceae bacterium | reverse complement strand
GAGGATTGGGGCCGACATCAGACGATTACACTCGAGAGGTCGTAACAAATTGGCTAGGGCTGCCGCTCATCTATGACTCCCCTTCGTGGGATTGGATTAACAAAAGATTAACTGAGCGAGGTGCAAGGGTTCGAGAACATCAACAACAGCAATGTTATTTTCCCGAGGGTGCTACGATTTTGCACAATGCTCAGGGAACGGCTCACGGTTTTTTTGTTAAGAAATCGCAACAAATGATTTTCTGTTTACCGGGACCCCCGCGGGAAATTCAAGGACTCTGGGATGATCACATCGAAATGTTGCTTAAAAGCGAATTAAAAGACTCTGAGAAAAAAATCACTCTGAAGTGGGACTGCTTAGGCCAGGGAGAGTCAGAAATCGCTTATTTGGTCAGCCAGGCAACTTTAAACTGCCCTTTTGAAATTGGTTACCGACTGCATTCTCCTTACGTTGAAATCAAAATCACGGGTCTCGAATCGCAAAAAGAGGCGCTTACTTTTTGGGAGCAAAAAATTTCGGCAGCCATTAAAAACTACTGCGTCTCGAGAGGTGGTGACCTTGGCGAGGCGTTCACAAATATTTTAACTAAACCGGTCGTGATTTTTGACGCCGCGACAGAAGGTGTTTTGAACACACGACTTGCGAGTTTTTTCTTCAAAGGAAATTTCCAAAACTCATCGCATTCCTGGGACTATCTCAATCGAAATCCTACGGAAGGCGAATTGTTAGCGCACAAAGACGCAACGCCAATTTTTTGGCTCTGCGAAATAAAAGATGGCGAGTTTTTACTCAAAATTTCTTACAAAAATCAGACTGCGGAGGTTGAATTTCGCTCACCCTATCTTCTGCCAACAATGAAATTGCGCAGAAAAATGGATGCTTGCGAGAGATTTTTTATTGCGGCTTTGGCGAACAAAGAAATTTTCGCGGATACCCCCTGAGTAAAACTCAACTATTATCGCAAAGCACAGGTCACTATTGATGCGGCTTCCGGAGATTTCTTTAAAGATAGTTGCCAAAAGCTGATGTCATCACCATGTGGTCTTGTGGAGACAGTCTCAAATTGAGACTTCTGAAAAATTGGGACTTCAAACGAGTCTTAGTTTTTGACATCAAAACATTTTGTTGACGAATCATTTTTCAACATCGGCCGCTGGATTCTAATTTATTGGGCTCCTGACCCAAACCTTCTCTCGTTAAAACGCGGCTCACAAAGTGCATGTCATAAGGGTAAGGGGACCAAAATCAATGAAAAAACTAGCTTTTGGAATCGGGCTCACGATCTTAATATTTTTTTTCTCAACTTTGGCTTTAGCAAAAAAGGTTAACAAAACAGAGCGAGCACCCGCCTCTGTTCAAACACCTAAACATCAAATCGAAAAATCAAATTTACTGGCCATTGACATTTTTCACCAAGTGCTGACGAAAAAAACGACTCGGATTAAATAAGTTAGGGTCGTTACCCCGTGTGACTCTCCATTTGAGGGCCTTTCGAGAATGTGGTTTCAAAAAAGTTATGATCCGATTTTGATATTATCCACATTCAAAACACACGAGGGGATTCAGATCCCCTTTGCTCACCTCAACACTAAGAACTTGCGATAACTTTGAGCTCTCACGGTAAATCGCCACCGACTTCAACCCTAACCTCCATGCTTGCCAGTATAAATTTTGAATTTCTGCGATCGTGGTTTCGTGGGGCAAATTTACCGTCTTCGAAATCGCACCGCTGATGAACGGTTGGGCCGCGGCCATAATATTTAAGTGGGCTTCAGGACGAAGAAATCTCTTTCCTTTGGGACGCGCTTTACTTGCACAATCAAAAACCGGCAAATCTTTTTCTTTTAGAAGCGGGCATCCTTCGATTGTTTTTTCGTTCAAAATATAAAATACAATGTTCTCTTCGTCGGCCTCCGAATAACCGAGATTTTTTAATGCCAGCTTAACGGACTTGTTAACAATCTCAGTGTAACGCCCACCCACCATTTTTTTTGTCTTTACGAGGGCAAAATCAGGCTCAATACCGGTCGTATCACAATCCATCAACAATCCTATTGTTCCGGTCGGGGCGATGACTGTCGCCTGCGCATTTCGATAGCCAAATTTTTCTCCAAGTGCCAAAGCCACTTTCCAAATCTCATACACCTTAGTCTCCAGTGCCGGTTCAAGCGACGTCCGCCTACAAGCCTGAAGATGCATCTTTATTACGTTGAGCATTGAATTTTTATTTCTCTTAAAACCGATGAACGGTTTCTTTATCTGAGCCATCATAGCGCTTGTTCTATAGGCCTCACCTGTCAACAATGCAGTCAAAGTCGAAGTCCATCGCAGGGCCTCAGGGGAATCATAGGCGATTCCCTGTACCATCAAAAACGCCCCCAAATTCGCATATCCCAAACCAAGCGGTCTAAAATTATGAGAGTTTTCAGCGATCTTTGCGGTTGGATAACTGGCAAAATCAATGAGAATTTCCTGGGCTAAAAAAAAAGTACGACAAGCTCGCAAAAATGAATCCAAATCAAAACTCATGTCCGAATTTAAAAACTTAAGCAGATTCAACGAAGCCAAATTACAAGCCGAATCATCAATAAACATATACTCAGAGCAGGGATTACTCGCATGTATCGCATCGGTTTTTTTGCACGTGTGCCATCTCTGAATTGTCGAATCAAACTGCACTCCCGGATCCGCACTTGCCCAAGCCGCTTGGGCAATTTTATCCCACAATTCTTTTGCCGGCAGAGTTTTCAAAGTTTTTCCAGTGACTCGCGATTTTAAACTCCAATCTTTGTTTTCCGAAACCGCTTTCATAAAAGAATCAGGAACACGAACCGAATTATTCGAATTCTGTCCCGAGACCGTTCGATACGCCTCTCCTTCAAAGTCAGAGCTATAACCACCTTGTACCAAGGTCTGAACTTTTTTCTCTTCTTTTTCTTTCCACTGAATAAAATCTTCGATCTCCGGATGATCAAGATCTACACACACCATCTTGGCCGCTCGTCTTGTCGTTCCACCCGATTTTGTCGCTGCGGCACCTTTATCCAGAACTTCTAAGAAGCTCATCATCCCAGAACTCGTTCCTCCGCCTGCAAGTGCTTCGGTTTTTCCACGCAAAGGAGAAAAGTTCGTTCCCGTTCCAGATCCATATTTAAAAAGTTTGGCTTCGTTTTTAGCGAGTTCAAAAATACTCATTAAATCGTCGTCAATACTTTGAATAAAACACGCAGAACACTGCGGATGCTCATAGGCATTTGAAATTTCAACGGCCCGGCCTTTTTTTTCGTCAAAGCGAAATTGTCCTTTGTTACCTTTGATTCCATATTCATGAAAAAGTCCAACATTGAACCACACCGGAGAGTTGAATGCTCCTTTTTGTAAAAGCAAAAGCGCAACTAACTCATTTTTGAAAATCGCCGCTTCCTTCTTTGAAAGATATTTTTGCACAATCGCCTGGGCCGCAATCGTATGCGCTACTCGATGAACAAGTTGGCGAACTGAACCCTCAGGTTTATTCCCCGGCATTCCATTTTTGCGAGCGTATTTACTTTCTGCGATCTCAGAAGCGAGGGCTCCCCATTGAGCTGGCGCTTCAAAAGACCTCTTGGAACCCTCTACAGACGGCCTTTTCTCCCATTTTACAAGCTTATAGGGATCTTGATTTTCCTTACAAAAATGCGGCTTCAGATCTAATAACGAATATAAGCTGGGCATACCTGGTTTCCTTACTCAGAAATAATGGTAACGAAGGCTCAAACGCTTCACAACAGCCCGCACTTGTGAGATGTTCCGTGTCACCAATGAAATGCATTTATTTAGATTACAATGCCACAACTCCCATGGATCCTCGAGTTTTCGAGGCCATGA
>JBFWYS010000428.1:0-3911 GCA_050186175.1 Pseudobdellovibrionaceae bacterium | reverse complement strand
AATTAAATGTAAAAACAGTTAAAGATGTGGTTGCAAAAGCAATTGAAGAACTTCCCGAAAGACAGAGGCTTGTTTTATCTTTGTACTATTATGAGGACCTCAATCTTAAGGAGATCGGAAAAGTTCTTCGGGTGACTGAGAGCCGTGTTTCTCAATTGCACGCGCAAGCTGTTCAACGTCTTCGCAGCAAGCTTTCGCAAATTCTTGCTGGCGGCGACCTCGAAGCTTCTTAAATTTTAAAAAATGCGGATTTTCATTCCACTGCTCCTATTTTTCCTAAGTTTTTTTGTGCTAGAGGCGCGGGCTTCTGCGGTGCAGGTTCATTTCTTTGGCGGATGGCGTTCAACGAAGAAGCAAATGGAAGATGTGAGGAACAAGCTGTCCTCATCAGGCTTTGGTTCACGAATCGAGGTCAAAGCTCATCCTTTAGTCACGCAGTCGTATGCGCCTATTGCGGCAATTGAGAGAGAAAATCGGAATGAAATTGCGTCAATTGCAGAGTCCATTGATTGCAGCCAAAAAACTATCCTGGTAGGGCACTCCTCTGGATCTGCAATGGCCCTTGAGGTGGGCAAGAAACTAAAGGGAAAAAAAGGATGCAATTTAGAAAACATTAATGTTGTGAGTTTGGACGGATTTTCTTTAGATCTCAGTGGAGTCCAAACTCGCTGTTGGACGATTCGGCAAGATCCAAAAGAAAGAGACTCATCCGTTTTCTATGGTTTCAACCATAAGTATATGACAACGAGTTGTGGTCCCCGTTGTAATGGGAGCAAACAAGCGCGGTGTTATCACGAGTATGTAGATCCAGGTAAAGAGGCGCCGTGCACAAGGAACGATGCAGGGGAATCGCTGTGTTTGCATATGCGCATGATCAACCTAAAAGCTCCACCCAATACGAATCTAGTAAACGCATATCAAAATCTTCAGATCAATACAAAATGGCTTGAAGAATTCGTCTCTTCTGTTGAGGCAGATTAGTAAAAGCTAAGCTATTATTTGACTTCACCTATGTATTTTACGACAGTCTTTCTGAACGAAGGACTTCAAATGAAAATTACAAGAATCGCAGTTTTTATCATCATAACCTTAGTGAGTATCGTCGCAATTTGGAAATTTGTAACTCCTTCACGAGTGGTTGCGGCACCTCCGTCGGATTTCCTTCCTGTTATTGATGTACACACTCATACAGATTTCTCAAATAAGAAGGAACCTCTAAGTCAGATAATGGAATCAGAGGAACAGTATTTCAAAGAAATGAAAGAAGCCGGTGTCGTGGGGACAGTCGCTCATATGTCTCGTGGCCAAATAAATTATAATTCCAAGCTTGCCGAAAGCCATGTTGTCCATTGCTTCGGCATCGGGGATAAGATCAAGTTAGCAGCTCTGAAGAAATTACTTGAATCCAAGCAAGTGGGCTGTATCAAAATTTATTTGGGTTATGTGTATCGATATGCTTACGACAAAGCTTATCATCCTGTTTATAAGCTAGCAGAGCAGTTCGGTGTGCCAGTTGTTTTTCATACAGGGGATACCTACTCGGTCGACGGTAAATTAAAATATTCTGATCCACTCACCATCGACGAAGTGGCCGTTGACTTCCGCAAGGTTAATTTTGTGATTGCTCATCTCGGGAATCCTTGGATTCAATCGGCGGCTGAGGTCGCCTATAAAAATCCAAATGTTTATGTAGAGGCTTCTGCGCTTTTAGTTGGAAACCTCAATGAAGTTCCCGAAAAGGACAAAGAGGAGTACCTCATTAAGCCGATTCGTTGGGCCTTTGGATACATCGAAGATCCTTCAAAGTTTATGTACGGAACGGATTGGCCTCTTGTTGGAATGAAAGAGTATTTGGAAGCCTATAAAAAAGCGATTCCGAAGGAACACTGGTGCGCTGTCTTCTTTGAAAATGCAGTTCGTGTTTTCAGAATGGATGCATTAAAGAATAAATACAAGTGTCAAGTTTCTTTGAATAAAAAATAGATTGATAAATTATTTTTGACAAAAAGCTGACAATCTTTTTTAGAAGAAGCGTGTTTTGCTTGAGGCATGAAAATACTTATATTTATATCTGCCCTTTTTTTTGTCGTTGCCTCTCGTGCTGAATGGAATGTAGAGCTTCAATGGAATGTCTGCATGGATAGTGAGTCTCGACTGATCGAGATTTTTGAGTCTGATAAACTTGAGATGACGAAGCGGAATATCTCCTACTATGATACGAAAGATCTGCAACTACTTGCTCAAAACGTGGTTGTCCGTGAACGTGTCGAAAATAAAAAATCTGAAATTAATGTCAAGGTTAAGGTCTCAGAAGATGCCGAGATTTCTGATGAATGGAAAGAGACAAAGGGCTTTAAATGTGAGTTTGATGTCCACGGTCAAAATAAAATTTTTCATTGTTCGCTGAAAGTAAAACACAAGATCGAGGAGGCAACGAATGAGTTCTTATCTCGAAAACAAGTTCAGTTTTTAAAAGAGTTTGCCCCAGAAACAGTGGATCTTTTAAAGGATGTTAAAAAAATGGGAGCTATCAAAAATAAAACTTACGACCTTGAAACTGAAGACGTTGAAGTGACAATTGAAGCGGATCGCTATAAGGGCTCTTATTTCCTAGAAATTTCACAAAGAGTTCCTTATTCTGAAAGTCTTGCCGCTAAAGAACAAATGCAGGCATTTCTTTCCGAGAAAGGGATTAAACTTTGCGAACGTCAAGAATCCTCAACCACAAAAAAACTCAAGGCACTAAGCTCCAACTAAAAATTCTCAGTCTATCGATTTTGATCTCCGCTTGTGCGGCGACTCCGAAAAAGGAGCCAGCACTCGCTCAAAGAGTAACAATTGAAACGTCAAATGAAGTTGGAGTGAGCGCTCATGGAGAAAAAATATTCTTGGGTGGATTCTCGGGCCTTCGTTTTGTGCAAGTGGATCCTCAAACAGGCGAAGACGTGTTTATAACTCACACAGACCGCGGCCCTAATGCGGAACCAATAAAAAATAAAAAGGGCCAAGAAGTTCGTCCCTTTTTGATTCCGTCTTTTCAACCCAAGATTGTTTGGATTCGCGTAAATAAAGAACGAACCAGTGCTAAGGTCGATCGAGTTTTAAGTCTCTACAAGGCAAATGGAAAAACCGTATCAGGTTTGCCGAATAAGATGACCGACGAAATCCCGGTCGATGCAAAAGGGCAAAAGTTAAAAAGGGACATGGAAGGTCTTGATCTTGAGGCAATCGCTCTTGAAGCTGATGGAAGCTTTTGGATGGGTGATGAGTACGGCCCGTCTCTTGTACACTTTGATAAAGATGGAAAATGGCTCGATCGATATGATCCAGGAAATGGCCTCCCTGAAGTTCTAAAATTCAGAAAGGACAACCGGGGCTTTGAAGGCATCGCCATTAAAGGAAAAAAGATTTATGCTTTCTTGCAAAGCCCGCTGAATCTAAAAGATACAGGTCGAAAAACTCGTGGCTCAATTCGGATTATCGAGTTCGACTTAGATCAGAAAAAAACCACAGGACAGTACGTTTATTTCTTTAGTTGTAAAGGATGCGACAAGATCGGTGATGTCGACACTAGCAGCAACGGCAATCTATTGGTGATCGAGCGAGACGGGAAAGTGGGACCTGAGAGTTCTAAGGTTGTTTACGAAGTGAATCTCGATGGGGCCACGAACATTCACTCTATGGAAGAGTTCCAATCTAAAACTGGAGCCGTTGAGTTTTTTTCTGAGGCCGAGCTCACAGAAATGGGTGTTCATTCAGTAAAAAAGAAAATGGTTGTAGACCTGGTGAATCGAGGTTTTGTTTTTTCAGAAAAAGCCGAAGGACTTGCTGAAGTTGATTCCAAGACTCTTGCGATCATGAATGACAATGATTTTGGTGTGATTCCGAACTCAGATAATAAATCTTATATT